>JADJGQ010000002.1:900000-1164281 GCA_016708025.1 bacterium
GCGCGGTCTGCCAGGCGAACCCCATCCCCAGACAGACAGTATAGGCTATGAACGCGTTTTCTCCCATATATGGCGCAATGGCAAACGGACGGCGCGCGTAGAGTGCCATCAAAAGCGTGCCAAAGGCGGCGATCAGGATTGTCGCTGTCGTACCGGCCTCGCGCGGGATCCCGCCGGCACTGAGGATCGCCGGATTGACGATGACGATATACGCCATCGCAAAAAACGTGGTGATGCCACCAAGGGTCTCTTGTCGGAATGAGGTCTGATGTTCAGCGAAGCGAAAGAAGCGTTTCATCGAAACGTCCCAGACTGGTCAATTTCAGTTTGTGATAAAGCTAGGGCGATGGAACGGTTGTGACAAGCCTTTTTCGGGAGTTGATCAGGCGTCATACCGAAAAGAAAAAGGCGGCCCAATGGCCGCCTTCTCCGAAAATAATGTGATCATAGGGTCACTGTATATCTTCATTCCGATAGGCAATATGTTCCTGCTTCCAGCCGATACGGCGGAATACCAGAATGCAGGGTGACTGCGGCGGCTGATTAGCCGGGTCATTCAGATCGGTATCGAAGGCCCAATCGCGCCGCGGCGGTTCGTAGTAATCGAGCGACCAGTCACCGTCGGCCTGCTCAGATTGCCAGAGGTTGATCATTGAACCGCGGATAGTGGCAGTTCGCGTACCACCCCAATACTCAAGGAAACGCGGGAGGTTTTCCAGCCCGCCGCCATAGTTGGAACTGGTCGGTTCCGTGTCACCGGTGATCATACAGACATTGACGGTGGTTGCCACGGCCGTGCGGCTGCTCGTGGAGAGATTCCCTTTGGTATCGTCCCAGTTGCCGGAGAGAATGGTATAGGCATCGGCAATGATCGCGGCAGGCTTCTTATTCACCGTATTGTAGTGCCCAAACGTGTAAACCGGATTGTTACTGGCGACCGTCAGCGCGGCTCCGAGCGTTGTCGCGTTTTTCAGGCGAAGCGCCGGCCACTTGCTGGCAGTCAGTGAATCCGAGAAGTAGAGCACGCCGTTGGACGGGCCGTAGCCATTAGCATACAACGCGGCCACGTCGAGATCCGTTACGTCGACGTTCTTACCTTCCCGCTTGTCATAGAACTTGTCGCTGACCTGGGTGATGATCCCCTTGGTGGTCATATCGGCGGTGACATCGGTCCAGGTGGAGCCGGAGAGTTTATACGCTTTGCCGTTGATGAATTTCAACGTCGCTTTGAGCTCATACGAATCATCGTTGCCCGATGCCGGTTCGATCATCTTTCGAAGGTCGCTGCTATTGGTGAGCGGTAGTCTCAATTCTTCCTGACCAAAGGCCTGGTCCTGGACTTTCCCTCCCCAGCGCGATTGAGCCTGATCGTGCCAGTCGGAAACTCGGGCATCCAGCCAGCCGCTTCCGGATTTCATATTCTGGTAAAGTCCGACTCGATCCTTGATGAATACATTGCCGCTGCTCGACCCTGAGTACAGACCGCTCTTGAGACCATGGTAGATACTCCCGGAGGCCGACACCCAACTATCAAAGCGAAGGTTGGTCAATGCCTGGATATACATGCTGCCGTTCACATGGACGCGACCGTTGATGATCATGTCATACATCGGCGTGGTCTGGAAGTCATCGTTGTAAAAAACCGCGAATTGGAAGATCGGAACTTGTGCGGCTTCAAACTCCTGAACGACATCTTCGCGGGTGCCGTCTTGTGCATACATTGCCGTGGAGCGGATCGTATACGTCTTTACCAGCGCATGTAATCCAACCAGATTTCCGTCAGACAATCGCTCCTGGGTAGTCCCTTCATCGATCGTTTCGTACGTCACTTCGCAGTCATTCAGACTTTCAGAGCCTTCGGGAAGGTTCACGGGCGGAAGTCCGGTATCTTCGTACTCGGCCTGGATCTGGGCAACCGCGATCTCCAGCCCGGCCTCAGCCGCGTAAAACGCCTTGCTGTCATGGAGCTGGTTGCCGGCGACCTTGACTTCATCATCGGAGGTCGACAGCGCGGCAAGCCCGATCAGGGTGAGCATGCCAACCATGATCAGGGCGACCAAGGTTGCCATCCCCGCCTGATTTTCGGTGTACCGAACGACAGACAAGCGCAAGCCGCGAGGGATCAGTGATGAGATTCTCATAACTTTTACCAATGTTAAGTGTTCGGATTACGGGCGATCCGCCGGTATTATTCAGCACCGGATCCAGCGGCTCCTCTGCATTATATCGGACCTATTCTTGATAGATTTACCCCCCTCGCGAACCTCTGGGCCGGCGAGGTGGTTTGACTGGTAATTGAGCCCGGAATTGGACTTTGGCGGGAGTATCTGTCATTGCCTTGTCGGGTGGGCTGACTTACCATATTGAGAGAGATGGACCACGTCGAGCAGCAGAAAGATCAGTCGGAAGGGGGCTTCAGGCGGATAGTCCGGGCGATGCGTCACCGGAACTACCGCCTCTTTTTCGCCGGTCAGGGTATCTCGTTGATTGGCACATGGATGCAGCAGATAGCGGTTAGCTGGCTGGTTTATAGACTGACCAACTCCCCGTTCCTCCTGGGTATCGCCAGCTTCTCTCTAAATGCCCCCGTGCTTTTTCTCGCCCCGATCGCCGGTTACTATGCCGATCGTTGGGACCGCCACCGACTCCTAGTTATCTTGCAGGTTCTGTCGATGGTCCAGGCGCTGGCCATGGCCGCTCTCGTCCTGACTGATCTCATCACCGTCTGGCAGATCATCATTCTCAGTCTGTTTCTCGGAGTCATCAATGCTTTCGACATGCCGATTCGGCAGTCCTATATCGTGGAGATGATCGAAGATCGAAAAGATCTGGGGAATGCCATCGCTCTTAATTCGACCATGTTTAATTTGGCACGGTTGATCGGACCATCAATTGCCGGGCTAATGATCGCTGCGGTTGGAGAAGGGATGGTCTTTCTGGTCAACGGTCTCAGTTATATCGCAGTCATAATTGCACTAATGGCGATGACACATGTGAATATGCAGGCCAAGAAATCGGATGCTAGCCTCTGGGAATCAGTTCGAGAAGGCGTCACCTATTCCTTCGGATTTCCGCCGATCCGGTCTTTGCTTTTGTTGCTGGCACTGGTCTCGTTGATTGGAATGCCTTACACCGTGCTGATGCCGATCTTCGCCAGGGACGTTCTGCAAGGGGATTCGCACACGATGGGGTTTCTGGTGGGAGCCTCGGGTGTTGGAGCATTGATTGGCGCATTGTATCTGGCATCGCGAAGATCGGTCAGGGGACTGGCCCGGCTTGTCCCGATCGCCGCGGCCGTATTCGGCGCGGGCTTGATTGCGCTTTCCTTCTCTCGCAATGTCTGGCTTTCGATCGGCCTGATGGTTTTCACCGGCTTTGGATTTATTACTCAGGCGGCTTCAAGCAACACGTTACTGCAGACGATCGTCGATGATGATAAACGGGGGAGAGTAATGGGACTGTATACGCTGGCGATTCGCGGGATTGCGCCGTTGGGGAGTCTCCTGGCGGGAGCAATGGCCGCCAGCATTGGTGCACCCTATACCTTTATGCTGGGGGGACTTGGTTGCATTCTGGGAGCGCTTATCTTTGCACGATATCTGCCGGCGATGCGCCAGATGATCCGTCCGATCTACATTCAGAAGGGGATAGTCCCTACCCCTGAAGCGGTTCGTGACCCGGAATAACCCCCTGACAATCCTCAAAAGTATGCTGTCCGCGGCGCCGATACTAGGGGTATGGGTACCGAGACAGTCTATCTTCAACGGCCGGAGGAGGACGTTGAGCCGATCGGCGAAACGCTCGATCCGGGGCACTCCGTCTTTGCCAACCGTCGGGGCCTTTACCTGACATTTTGGTTGTTGGTGCCGTTGATCCTGCCGACCTGTGCCTTTTTGTATGCACTTCCGCTGGCGCCGGTGATCTGGTTGGGGGCAAAGGTGGCGGGAACCGCCACCAGCAATCATAGTGAAACGATTGTGGCGATCATCCTGTTGACCAGCTTTGCGCTGGCGATGGTCACGGTCGTGACGCTCTGGAAGCGGACCAAGTTGATGGCCCGCTCACTTCGCTAATTCTTCAGGACTGCATCTGCGCCGTGCGGCGCTTGACCTGTCCGAATCCGACCAATCGATTCTCCTGTTCATCCCACAGACGAAATGTCAATGATTTGAAACTTGGCCAGAAGCGGACCTTGGGTGTGGCCGCCAGCGCCTCGTGCTTTTCATGGCACTTGGGAAGATTGTAATTCGGGATGCGTGAATTCAGGTGATGAATATGATGGTAACCGATATTTCCGGTGAACCAGTTCAGCACCTTCGGCAGCGCATAGAACGAGCCGCCATCGAGCGACGCGGTCATGAAATCCCATTCGGGCTGACGTGCCCAATAAACGCCCTCGAATTGATGCTGGACATAGAATAGCCAGATTCCAGCCATCGTTCCGATATACAGCACCAGGAACTGAACTACCAAATAGGTCTTCCAGCCGACGATCAGGCTAACGCCAACTCCCATGAGAAGAATGGCGAGATTGGTGATATAGACCGATCTCCGCTCTTTGGAGGTCGCTTTGCGACGGACCATTCGGTGTGTGATCAGGACGATAAACAGCGGTCCCAACAGGAACATCACCACCGGATTTCGATACAGCCGGTACTGCAGCCGGGTCTTGAAATCGGAATTGATATACTCCTGAACCGTCATCATCCAAACATCTCCAAAGCCGCGCTTGTCCAGATTTGCCGAAGTAGCGTGGTGTTTGGCATGGCTCTTGTGCCAGTAGTCGTAGGGAGTGAAGGTCAGGATCCCGGTAATATTGCCAACGATGATATTCAGGCGTTCAGAGGCGAAAAAGGCTGAGTGTCCGCAGTCGTGGAAAATAATGAACAGGCGGATCAGGAAACCGGATGCCAACACGATTGAAGGCAACGCGTACCAGAAAGAATACTGCATCACCCAGAAAGAGAACGCCATCAGCGCCAGATAGGGGATGAGTGTATTACCCAGTTGCCAGAGACTTCGGCCGACGGATGGTTGCTGGAAGTGCGAGATCTCCTGCTGGATGATCTCCGGGGTCAGTTGTTCACCAGACTGCACGGTGGGTTGGATGTGATCTGTCAGGCACGTTCTCCGATCTTTTGGGCGACAGTGCGGGGTCGCAGGTATCCGTGGCTTGAGGTCCGATACCGATCATGATGCTGCGACTCGATCAGAGCGAAAGAGCTTCACAGTAAGCCACACTCGTTGAACCGCAGCCCGGACAGGTTCGTTCCAATTGGCGCGCAAGGTAACAGATTTGAATCAGGATGGCAACTAAATCATGGAGCCATGCAGTCCGGGTCGAACCCGCTCACCGCAAGTAACTTGAGAGCCCTTCAAGGAACAACTGGACCGCCACCGCGACCAGGATCATCCCCATCAGTCGTTCGATCGCCGCCAGACCGCGTTTGGTCAGCAAGTCAACAATATAGGTTGAGAGATAAAGCACAATAAAGGTCACTACCCAGGCACCGACCGCCGCCAGCAATAACGCACCCACTGACAGGGTTCCGGTCGACGAAAACAACAGCAAGGCGGCCAGTAATGATGGTCCGGAGACGAGCGGCACGGCCATAGGCACCAAAAATGGCTCCCCCTCGAATTCGGTTTGCGCATCCGCCTCATGTCGCGGAAAAACCATCCGGATCGCGATCAAAAACAGGATTATTCCCCCGGCTATCGAAACCGATGCGCGTTCGAGGCCGAGAAAGGACATTACATATTTACCGGAAAGCGTAAAGACCGCGATTATCAGTAGCGCGAGGAGTAGTTCACGGACAAGCACTTTGCGGCGACGTTCCCGCGGTACTTTCTCGAGGATCGGTAGAAAGATCGGGATATTCCCGAACGGATCCATGATGAGAAATAGCGTGACTGATATTGAAAGAATTTCCATACTGTCCTGGCCGTGATCCGGCGTTCAATTAAATATGGTGGGAAAATGGCCGCTGGTCACGGAGATCGCAACTCTAAAACACTACCGGCAATGCTCAACCGTTATTCAGCGGATCTTTGTAGTATTCGTAGTGATAATGGATCCTTCGCGTCACCTCGCCCGACTGGTCGCTGGTGAACAGCTCAAGAAGCTGGCCATCGGCGGAGTACCGGTAGTTTTGAATGCTCAACACAGTCCCTTCGGCATTCAGCGTGATGATCTCCGCATAGTCACCCGAGTCCGTATAGCGATAGGAGAAAGTCCGATTGAGCGTGCCGTCCGGACCATAGAGGGTCTTGCCGACCCGGCGACCGGATTCAAATCTGTTCTCCACCCTGATCATCACACTACCATCACCTTTGGTCTGAACGGCGGAAATGTTCTCCAGGTACTTTTCGTGAGGAGAATAGGCGTAAACGATCGTGTACAGCAGAGCGCCTGCGGCGTCGTGTTTCACCACGACTATCTCATTGGTGGAGTCGTGATAGGTGTAGTCGAGTATGCCGGTCATTCCCCCGTGAACGTCGAAGCTAAGCACTTGGTGGATCAGGCCATCCGGGTTGTAAACAAAAACAGTGCGATCATCCAGCGAATCCCCGAAATAGGTGAGCTCTTCGAGCCAGATATTCTTCTCCCCAAAAGTGTTGATCGTCCTGGTAGCGCCGGATGAGTCGATCACGACCTGCTCGATGGGGTTCCCCCGTTGATCGAAATGATTGCTTTGCCAGAGGAGTGAGTCGGCGGGTCGGTCCGGCTTGTCGGGAAGCATCACCCATGCATGCTGGATTCTGACCTTATGCTGCGCAAACGTGGCGCGGATCCGCTCCTTTTGCTGCTGTTCATCGCGTGTTTTGGGAGGTTCGTCATGAGCGATAAGTGAGGTACAGAGAAACAGCATCCAGATTCCGAGGAAACAACCTGCCGTGAACGTCCTGTTCATCTCCCAAACTCCTGTCCCGTTGTCGCGAATCTCATTGTCCGTGGGAGGCCCCAATAGCAGGGGTCACCTGATAACCTGGTCCGGCGAAAAAGGTAATATGACTAACCCGGATTGTCAACGTATGCACCGGTGAATAATAGTGAGAAGACTCAACGTTCAGGTGCCGAACGGCTGGACTCAGCATCATCCTGGAATAGCGTGTCCGATACCTGCCAATTGTCTGCCAAACAAGGGGGGGAGCGTGAATATTGTCCGGATCGGGAGGTACTGCTTTTTAGTTGGTGGGCGAACAGCGCCCGCCTAGATTAGAGTAAAACTGGGGGCGCAATCGAGCGGCAACTTAACAGGCTATAGCACAAAGGGAGATAGATATGCTCTTCATTCTCGCACTTCTCATCAGTATCGCCGCGTTTTTTGTCTGGCGGCGCGCAATCGTCGTCATGCGTCAGAGCAGCAGTGTGGCTCGGTCAGCCGGATCAGTTGCGTTGCTCTTTTCGGTCATCTTCGGGGTGGTCGCCTTGACCCAGTGTTTCTCACAGGTGCCGGCGGGACATGTCGGCGTTATTGACTTCTTCGGCATCGTCTCAGACCGCGTACTCCCCGCCGGGATCAATCTGGTCAATCCATTGGCGCGCGTCGTCAAGTTTTCGATCCAGACCAAAGAGCAGAAAGAGACCATGCAGGTATTGTCGCGCGAAGGTCTCACTATCGGGTTGGAAATATCCGCCCTGTATCGGTTAAATCCTGATTCGGCCGCTTCAGTTTACAAAACTGTGGCCGGAGGAGATTACGAGTCGGTCATTCTGGCGCCGCAGTTCCGGTCGATAAGTCGCGCGGTGACCGCCGGATTCCAAGCGAGTGCACTCTACTCGACCGAACGTGAACGACTCGGCGTGACCATTCAGGAAGAGCTCTCCAAAACCATGGAGAAGCGAGGGGTCTATATCGAGTCAACGCCGCTTCGCAATGTAGCACTCCCGACCCAATTGACCGAGGCGATCGAGCAGAAACAGCGTGCCGACCAGGAAAGCCAGCGGATGGAGTTCATTCTGACTAAGGAGAAGCAGGAGGCCGACCGGAAGCGGATCGAGGCTCAGGGAATCTCCGATTTCCAGAAGATCGTCTCTTCGGGGATCAGCGAGCAACTCCTTCGATGGAAAGGAGTGGAGGCGACCGAAAAGCTGGCGCATTCACCCAACACCAAAGTGATCATTGTCGGATCCGGCAAAGATGGCCTGCCGATCATCCTCGATACTAAGTAGATATTTTCTCAACAAAATAAATAGAGGTGGCTGCAAAACGCGGCCACCTCTTTGTCTGTCTATTCGTCTAAGTGCTACTTCTGCATCACAGCACCGCTGGAATCCAACTCGATATATCCACCCTTCTCAAATGACTTTCCATCGCGAGTGAAAGGTGCTGCAAGGCGCGCGCGCCGGAGTTGGCCGTTCTCCCAGAACGTCACATTGGCACCATCACCGAAGACATCCGCCATCCAGCTGTACTTCGCCACCGGGATATCCTGAATCATCTGATCTTGCGCCGGCCAGGCGATCTTCAGTTTCCCGTTCGGGTGGAAGACCGTCTGGAATCCATGTCCTTCACCTTTACAGAGTACGCCCTGGATGTTTGTCTCCTGTTGCAGGAAGGCAAAGTCAAATTCACCCTCACTGGAGAATGCAACGACCGTCCCTTTTGGCAACTCTTGCCCAGAAAGCGTGTCGACCGCGCCCAGCGTACAGCTACGGAGATTGCCGTTGGGATAATAGGAGATATGCCCCACACAAGTGACAGACTGCACTTCGACCGGTCCGGAAAGCGCCTGTCCGGACTTGTTCAGTTGACCCTGCGCACCCTTCTCAGGACGGCTCATCAGAGCAAACAGAATGACCAGCGCCAGCGCCGTGGCCCCGAGAAGAACGGCACGAATCTGCTTGTTGCGTCGTTGGTCGGATTCGGAATCTTCGCGACGTTCACCCAATAGACAGATTGCGGCGATCAGCATGCAGCCAACCAGCAACCAGACTGGGACTGAATTACTGTTGAAGCGATACAAGTGAAACCAAAAGACCATTGCGAATGCAAGCGCCGCAATACCGACTCCGACTGGACGGGGGTATCTTCGTGACAGATATCCTGCAATCGCAATGACCAGTCCGACTGTAAGACCGATGATCGACCCGGTCGACAGACCCTCCGAGAGAATGACAAAGGTCGCGATCACCAACCCCAGCACGATGATGATGATTGAGGCCGCCTTCCGCAGCTCACCATGCATCACCAGGTTGGTCACTCCCCGCGCTACCAGGCCAATGATCAGAAGCAGATACATCTCATCCGGCTGTTCTCCTCGCGCTAGGCGAGCAATTGAGAATCCGACTATTGCCAGCATCACCGCAACAAAAGCGACATTGCCGGAGCGCGAATGGATCTGCACCTGCCGTTCATCATCGAAACGGGGGGCCAGTTCGAACGCATGCAAAGTCGGGCGGAGGAGATAGGCCGCGACCACCAGCAAGAGCGCGATCGGTTGCCCCAGCAGCGCCAGACCGATACCTGCCGCAAACAAGGCGCAGGCTGTGTAGAAAATGGGGTCACGTTTACGCATGGTCCTGTTCCTCCAGAACGAAAAGCTGTTCGACGGTCGTTTGAAGATGATGCGCCAAAAGCAGGGCAAGTTTGACCGAGGGAGAGTAATCACCGCGTTCGATCGAGATAATCGTCTGCCGCGACACTCTGACCAGATCGGCCAGTTGCTGTTGGCTCATTTCGCCGCGTTCAAAGCGGAATTTGCGAAGTGTTGTTTTCATGGCGACTCTTTGGCTTAATTAGCTCATTCACCAATGCTATCGGCAGGAATGTACAGTATACTTTACATAAAGTCAATAAAATAATACATAATGTAAAGCAACGACTACATGATTTTGAGAGTTTTTGAGGAAGAGATCGACGGCAGTAGCTGCCTATATAATTGTATAATAACAGCTTACCTGGTTTCGTCCATAAAAAACGGGTCCGACCTCGGACCCGCACTTGATATTCTCGAAATTCGTTTTATTGACCGCCGACCAGTGCGCTGGCCAGCTGTTTGAAATCCGCCTTCATTCCGACAAACCATCTCCCGTCCGCGCGTTTCCGGAGCGGGATGACATCGACGGCGTCTATCGTCTCGCCGGAGTATTGCATGCTCACTTTTATCACCGCATAACCGGTGGTCTCGGATTCCCGCAAGCAGCCCACCAGGCTGAACGATCCCGATTTCATAATCTCCGCAAATTCAGGCGCGTATTCGGTCATAAAACCCATGAACTTAGCGAAGAAAACACCTGGTGGTATCTTTTCCACTTCCTCAATGCTCGCGAGACTGTCTTCGAAAATCATCGAGAACGCCGACATATCGGCGTCCGCTCCGGCTTGCCTGAGCGCTCCGACCATTATCTCCTTGAACCCGACAAGCTCCGTGGTGTCCATCAACATGGTCAGCGAATCCCATTGGAGAGCCCGGCTGTATGCCTGATATTGGTCGAGCAGGAGAGTCAGTTCCTCCGCTTCTTGACCGATAAAGCATGGCTGGTCGGTCTGGGCCGCGGCGGATGTTGTCAATAGGATGAGGGCGATCAGGATCTGTTTCATGGTGATACCTCCAGACTCATGGTGCGAAAATTTCCGCCCGGAGACAAGCAAAAGATAACTGCTACTCGGACTTCGCTTCCAGATGAAAGCGGTGCAGGAAGCGGTGGAAGATCGGGGCGATCAACAGGCCGAAGATCGCCAGGAAGATCACACCGCTGAAAATGGCATAAAATCCGGCAAAGATTTTGGCGGAATCCGAATTCAGCAGATCGACCGGCCCCATCCCGCCCACGATCATCGATGCATTGAGAAACGCATCCACCCACGGCAACCCGGCGATCCAGTGGTAGCCGCAGACGCCGACTATCATCCAGACGATCAGTGCGGCGACCGCTAGCAGTGCCGCATTGAGGAGCCGTCGGACGAACTTATCTCGTGGCGCGAGCGGCTGGTGGCGATGTTCAAACTTCAGGGCCATGTGCACTGATATCGAATTTCTTATGTGGATGTCAAGAAGGGAAGGGGCGGCGCCTGCCGCCCCTGAGATTCAACTGGCCTATCGGCAGGGTGCAAGTTCTGGCGAGCCTGTTTGAGTCAGATATGCAATCAGGACCGACAGATCAGACAAGTCCACTCCGCCCGAGCCGTCAGTGTTCGCCTCTGCAGGGCACGGTAGTGGATAGCTGGGTGTGAGTATCAAGTAAGCAATCACGAACGTAAGATCGAGCAAATCTGGAGTCTGTGAAATGGAACCGCTCGGATTGCCAGTCGTACCAATACAACAGCAGGCATCGCCAATGCCATCGTTGTTGGTGTCTTCCTGGCCGGGATTCGCGATGAGCGGGCAGTTGTCATTTATATCAAGTAGACCATCCGAGTCCCGATCGGCGGACGGGCCGGCCAATTTGGCCACGAAAGCATCTGCATTGCCTTGATAGGGCTGATATGGATCTGGAAACGGTAGCTTTCCTCCCCATGTTGTCATCCCGGTAACGTATGTGTTGCCGTCGCCATCAGCGGCAATGGCATAAGCCTCCTCCCAAGCATCTGAACCAGATTGAGGCAAAAGGTAGCCGGTGTAAAGGAGACTTTCTCCTCCGGAAGAAACCGCGACCACCATAATATCATTCGTATACGATTGTGGTTGAGAAGAAGAACCAGGGCGCGGCCACAGGCCAGTATCATGATAACCGGCTATATAGATGTTTCCGGCAGAATCGAGGGCCACACTATTGGCGAAATCATGCCTCGGTCCGCCGATATAGGTACTAAAGTACAGACTGGTACCATCAGCGGAAAACTTGGTCAAGAACATGTCGAAGTAACTCTCGTCTCCAGTTTGTGGTTGCAGCGGATTCGCTAGTGGAAACCCCTCACCGCCTGTTTTCCCTACAACATATGCGCTGCCGCCACTATCCACTGCTATGTCATTTGCCTCGTCCCAGTAGAGCCCGCCCAGGTATGTGCTGTAGATCAGACTACTACCGTCACCGGAGAATCTGGCGACGAAGGCATCTTCACCACCGCCGTAAGTCATCTGAATTGCATTCTGTATAGGAAAGTCGGTTGACTTGGTATCTCCCGTAACGTAGGCGTTACCGGCGTCACTAACTGCAATGGCATGTCCATATTCACTGTCGCCACCGCCAAAGTACGTACTATAAACCAGGCTTCCACCATCAACTGCTAACTTTGCCACAAAAACGTCAAAGTTGCCCGTCTTTGCCGCTTTCAGAGGATTCTGCAAGGGAAAGTCTACGCAATTGGTTGATCCTATCACATAGCAATTGCCATTCGCGTCAACGTCGATCCCGGTTCCATCCTCTATATCTCTAATACTGAAGTCATAGATGCTACCGCCAAGGCAGGTACCAAACAGTAGACTGTTCCCCGCGGCGGAGAGCTTGACCACAAACGCATCGGTCGCCCCCTGGAGTGTTTGAAAGGGGTTCACGGTCGGGAAATCCGGAGAATACGTTGTTCCCGTTACATAAGCGTTGCCTTCAGTATCAAGCGCCACATCGTTGCCTCCATCAGCCGAGTCTCCGCCGATGAAGGTACTGAAGACCAGACCATCGCCTGCAGGATTGAGCTTGGTTACAAAGATATCCGAACTTCCCTGATGTGTCTGGTATGGATCAAGAACAGGGAAACCTGCGGAGGATGTATTGCCAGTTACATATGCGCAGCCATCAGCATCAACCGCGATGCCGTACCCCTTGTCCTCAGCACTGCTCCCGAGATACGTCCCGTACACCAGGACCCATGTGCCAGTTGCCGCCTCAGCGGACGTTTTCATCGCCCCTCTCATCTCACTCTCCGTCACCGGCAGTACTCCCGCGAAGCGCATCTCGCCAAATGTGGTCTGGAGCGTGGCCATGCCGTCGCTCTCATTCGTCACGGACAGCGCGCCGCGATACTCCGTCTTCACCTGCGCAAGGCTCGACTCAGTTGCCGCCGTCAGGCGACATTCCATCTTCCCATCCCGCGCGCCAAACGAGGCATCCACTCCGGGGTAAAGCTGCTGGTAGGTGATCCCACTGAAATTGGGAACATCGGTGTGCCAGTTCGATCGCTCATCGCCGATGAAGTAATTGCACTTGTACTCCAGTTCATCCAGCCCGACAACCTGTGCATCGGGACTCGCTCCTACAAACTGCGCCTTGAGCATGATCGATTCGACAGAATCTCGCTCTTGATGCAACTGGTCCGCGGGGTCGATCTGCCGTGGTCCCAAGCCGGCCGCCAGTGCACCCTCGCTCGATTGTGGAAGGGGAATATGTCTGCTGAACTGGTAGTAGATGCCGTCTTTGGTGAACCACATGGTGGCGCCGCCGGCATCGGCCCGGAATAGAATGGAATCCGGCCACTGCCCCATATTCTTGGTGAAGGCAGTTGGCATGGATGAAGCTGAGGATGTGACTCTCAGATCATCGCCACCGGACATTACCGCAGAAATTGGACTCGAGTTACCGGCGTAGATTATTGTCGCCGACAACAGACAGAGCATGAAGATTGACACGAGCGATGAACGTAGATACATAACGCCTCCCAGAAAAACAGTCGATTGACCTTAGAGCGCCAGTTGGGTAACACCAAAATATACATTGTTACCTATAATGATGCAATAGTCTACTCGCACCCCACCTGCAACTGGATCCCCGAGGTCGTCATGAATGAGATCATGAGCGACAGATCCGACAGGTCGATCTTGCAGTCCCCGGTCAGGTCGGCAAGCATCTTCGGCGAAATCTCCGGCCGCGGAGTCTGCACCAGATACGCGATCAGCAAACTGAGATCCGACAGATCAGTCGAATGGCTGTGGTTTATATCCCCAAGTTTCCAGGTCCAGAACTCTTTCACACTCGACATCGCCCCCAACCCGGTTTTGTCGCGCGAGGTCACCCGCCAATAATAGTGCGTGCCGAAAACCAGCGAATCAACCAGCGGCAAATTGGTCGCCAGCAATGAATCGCGCACCAGCGCAAACGAGAAATTCGCCCGGTCCGAAAGCTCCAGTTTATACCGCACCGTGTCCGACGGGTCAGGGTCATACGATGCCTGCCATGTCAGCGTGGGCAAGAGCGTGAAGATCGGTTTGTTGTTCGGAAGCGGCGGATAGTCCAGCATCGGCGCGGTTGGCGCCTCGGGCGTGCCATTCACCAGGAACTGCGCGAGGTCGGTCCAGGCGGAATACTCGAAACCGTCAAACGCCCGCGCGCGCCAGAAATAGCGGCAGTTCTCCGCGAGCGGATCGACAATCTGGCCGCCGGTCGAATCCGCGGTCTGCGCCACGCCTGTCAGATTGATATCCGGTCCGGATACGCAGTCGGTATCATGGAACCCGGCGAACTCATAGGTGAGCGGATCAGCCTCGGCATCCGCGCCGTTGGTGAGCCAGAGTATCGGGGTCGACCCAACGACCGTTAGATTCGTTGGAGCGCGAAGCACCGGCGATGTCGGCACCGAGTTCATGCGGAAGGAGGTCTGATACCAATCGGACCAGGCGAGCGTGTTGTGCACGCGCAACCTGAGATAATAGGTCTGACCATCGAGCAGCGCAGAGCCATCATATACGACAAACGTATCCGATGATGCAAACGGCGCGGGATTCCACTTCTCGGCAAACTGCCAGTCATTGTCCGTCCCAACAGCGATGAGGAAGGAGTCCTGTCCAACTGCTTCGGGATCGGAGTATTGCCACTGGAACTGCGGAAGTGGATTCAGCTGGTTTTGATAGGCGGTGAGGCCGTCAATTCTAAATGAATCAACGACTGGGGACGTATGACATTTTGGACGGTAATGTGAACTAATTCCGAGTCAGCCAATTCACCATCACTGGCGATGAACAGGACATCATACTCTCCGGCCTGTGCAAAGGTTGGCGTCCAGGAAAAGTTGCCATGTCCGTTTGTGCTGTCGAAGAATGCAGAACCGGGCAGATGAGCAGGAACTTCAAGCGACGGAGTTGTTCCATTGGCGTCTGTAGCTGAGATATTGAATGACAGTTGGACTCCTTCATTCACTGTCTTTGGCCCAATGGGAGCCAATACTGGCGGTGCAACTATCGGAAAATAAGGGATGGCACCCATGTCATTTCGTGAACCGTCTGGGTCATTGTATACCGGATTGGGGTCACCAGAGTTGATACAGGGCGATACTACTTGGAGAGAATAATCCTTAGTCGCGATGTTCTTGAACAATGCGTCTTGCGTGACATTGCCGGATCCCGGTATACAACCATTTGCATAATTTGCCAAATTATCAAAGAGGCAATTGTATTCGACAGTCATTTCACCATGAAAGGCATATACTGGTGCGCCGAAGATGATATTGTTGCGAATATAAACGCTTCCTGCGCTCTGCTTAGCTATGCCGCCATATGTGATCACACGAATTGTATTGTTGTAAACCTGCAAATTATTGACCGTGCCCAGCAGTCTAATATCTCCGATGCCTTGGTTGTCATACATCAAGTTGTAACAGATAGTATCACTCTGACTGCCGCTGCCGTCACTACCAACATGGATCGCGGAACCATATCCGAATCCCGTGTTTCCGAATATTCGATTTCCTCTTATCAGAGAACCGAAAGTAGTATTTAGGCTAATGCCTCCTCCAGCATTACCTTCGTGCGAGTTACCGGTTATAATATTCCCGAGAACAGCCAAAGATGTATTTGCACAGATGATGCCACCTTCAACTCCGCCAGTGATAGTAAATCCTGAAATCTCGGCCCGTCTTATCTGAGTATTAGTAATCCGAATAGTTGCCAGTTCTGAACTCTGACCTCGGATAATTGTAATCTCCGGTCCCCCACTACTCGTAAGCGTTATCGCCTTACCTTGTACCAAGAGATTTTCCACATACTCACCCGGCGCTACTAGCACCGTGTCGCCTTCAGATGCAGAATCTATCGCCATCTGGATTGTTGTGAAATCTGAAGGTACGGCTATGGACTTGGGAAGCCACACAACGAAAGATATTCCAGCCCACTCACTCCAGCTAGTGCCATCGCTAACGCGACAGCGCAGGAAGTACTGTTCCTTATCCTGCAATGGCGCACCAGAGTACATTACCGAAGTCGATGAATCATTAACCTGTCCACTAGCCCACATTTCGGCAGTCGACCATTCATTGTTTGTTCCCACTTCGATCTCGTAGGCTGACTGAACCACGCCACCTGTATCCAAAAAGGCCCAGACCACTTCCGGAGTCAGCGAGCTGGTACGTGCTCCACTCAGTCTTGGTGACACTGTAAGTGAAAAACAAATCGGGTAATTTGTTCCACCGAGCCCGGACAAAGGATACGCCCCAATGTCGTTTCTGGTCCCGTCGGGGTCATTGTAAGCCGGATCAGGATTGCCAGCGTCTACACAGGGACTATTAGGTAACAGGCGAAAATCTCTCAAGGTAGCGTCTACGAACAGTGGGTTAAGAACTAACGATGGAAACCCTGGGTCAGCTAAGTTAAGATAATTAGCACCATTGCCAAAGACGTCGTTGAAGGCAAGTACCGGCGTTCCGCTTCCAGCTGCAATACCGTAGTTGACATTGAAAGCTATAATGTTGTTTTCCACAATCGCCGAAGATGAATAGGTCGCAATTCCGCCATTAGCTCCAAAACAGATTGTGTTGTTGGAAAATTGCGCCGGACCCTCAATTACGGCCGCTGCCCAACTCGGATATGTTTGATCAATCAGGATATTTCCTCTGATAGTAGGGGCGCTTCCAGGGCTAGAGCGTATTGCAATTGGGCCTCCCTCAAATGTAAAACCTTCAAGAATAGCGTCCGCGGACTCACTACCGGAAAATAGCACCGTAGGATCGCTTTGACTATTTGAGATAGCACCAATGACCTTGGTCAACAACGGTCCCTGGGACGATTTGACAATCACATCCTTGCCATTAAAAGAGAACCTCTCATTGTACGTACCCGGCGCAACGAGTACCATATCGCCGTTGACCGCGGCGTTGATACCCGCCTGGATCGTCGGCTGTTGTGAGGGGACATAGATTGTGGCTGAATACGAAGACGCGACGGCGCAGCATAGCACCATCAAAGTGATGAAAATAGCGAACCTGTGCATGAGCTCTCCCCGAGCGGTTAGTACTGTGTTATGTGGATTCAGTATACAACATTACGCGGCGATAGTCAAGGGGGGTGGATCCCAGCTTTCGCTGGGATGAGGCGCGAGAGGGCCGCTGGGATGAGTTTTCTAATGCATTGCCAAGTACTGACGGTAATCAGTTCTTGAATTGCAGCGGCGTCAACTCGCCGCTTTTCGAGACGCGATAGAATCGACCCTTCTCCCAAACCAGCGCCTGAAAACCGTGCAGCGCCTCAACATCCACATCGATCGCGATCACCTTGCCATCGTGAAAGAGCGAAAGCGTATCATGTTCGGTATGTCCGACCACCACCTGATCGACATCGCACAGCGCAAGCACCGAATCGATCAGAGCAGTCGGAGCGGCAGGGTAGGACCCCTCAATCCCTTCAGTATATCCGCGATACCAGAGCGGGCCGAATGAGCCATACAACCGTTTGGTCGGAGCGTCAAAGTAGAGGCTCACCGATGACAGATCCAGTCCGTCGCGGGCGGCTTCATTGATCTCACCAATACTTGCTCTGCTTTTCACGAACTCCGGCATCAATCCACCATGCACAAAGAGGGTGCGGTCGAGTCGCAACAGCGCATGTTTGGAACGGAGCCACCGGCCAAGTTCTGTCTCCGGTCCGAAAAGCTCATCGTATTTGAAGCGCGACCGCCGCGCAATCCCTTCAGTGTACCGTTCATTCAGATACCGAAGATCCCCGCGCATCACCATCAGTTCATGATTCCCCAACAGAAAGTGCACTGCGCCACCCGCGGCCGATGCTTCCTGTTCGAGGCGATAGATCAGCCAGAGGCACTCGGTGACATTCGGACCGCGATCGAAAACATCCCCGACTATGACCAGATGACCGTCGCCAAATGACCACGTGAGGTCAGTGTCGATCACTTTCGCCGCTGTCAGTAACTCGACGAGGCTACTGTATTCCCCATGGATATCACTCACTGCAAACAACTTGGTGATTTGCTCGAACTGGTCCGGCTGTGGCAGATGCCGACCGACCGGGATCCGATAGTCAACTGCAGAATCTTTGCAGAATCCGGTGAAGCGGATCGTATCCCGCGCCACGAACTGGCGAGTCGATAGTGCGCTGTCGCAGAAGTAGATCACCTGGGCAGTCGTATCATTCTGCCAGAATATGTGCGGACCATCATCTGTCGACAGCTTGACCGCGGCGCTATCTGGCTCCGCGGCGCGCAACAGTGAAGACAGGATGGCTAGAAGAATTGCATGGGCGATGCTTCGAAGAAACTGTTTCATGCTCTCGATCCGATCAGAACGACCAGTTGATTATCGGGAAGACCGGGAACTGGCCCCCCTGCTTGATGATATTCACCAGCCCTATCTGCAGACCGTTCATCGTCACTGCATAGTTGACGAACCCGAGCTGGAATCCGCTGGCGTGGCCGGCATAGTTAACCACACCCCACTGGAATCCCTCAAATTTCCCTTTCGTGATATTGATTCCGGTTCCTTGCCATCCGACAAAGTCGGCATCATTCAGTCCGACCAGTCCCCATTGCACGCCCTTGGACTGACCCGAGGTTGAATGGCTGACCAGACCCCAGTCTAATCCGCTAACATGCGTGTTCTTGCCATAGATCAGGCTGAGCCGTATTCCTGCTATGGCGTTACTCTCCGACACTATCTGGACTGGTGTAAACAACGATAGCTGAATTGGCTTCTCCCGGGCCATTACCGGCGAGCGCAAGATCAGCGCGAAAAGGCGCCAAAATCTTTTTTTTCGTCCAGCGGCAGCCCCAGGTCATCATGAAAGTTCTGAGGCGTTCTGGACTCAACCTGTCGAGGGTTGTAGAAGAAACCCAACCTAAACACTCGAGAACATGCACTTCTTAGGCCGATCGGAATGCGATAATTTTCGCATGATGCTACTGAGCCTTCTTTGGCTGCTTGTCCTGTCTGTCCTTTTCGTGCTGTTGGTCTTTGGACTGTTTCTGCTTCTGGCTTTTTTCTTTGTCCTTTTTGCCGCCTTTGTCACCCATGGTAGGGCTCCTTTCGATCTGCAGGTTGATTAAAAGAACGCTGCCATAATCAAACTGGCTCAGTTCCCCTTCAGATTTATCGTAGACGCATTCGTTCGTGCATGCGCCGAATCATGCCCATCACGTTCGATCAGTTGCTGTTACACCATATTACGATGCAAAGTTCAGGATAAAGTCGGCTCACTCCTACAAGTATTTACGACACAGGACAGCATCACCCCAATGCTGCCCTGTATCTTTTTGGTTCGTGAAGCGGGGTTATTTCAACAATGTCATCTTCCTTGTGTACGTGTGGTTGTCGGCTGTCAATCTCGAGAAGTAGATTCCCGACCCAACCGGATTCCCGTTGTCATCGGTGCCATCCCATATGATCCGGTGAACTCCCGCCGACTGATCCTTATCTACCAGCGTGCGTACCCGTTGACCGGCCACATTGTAGATGTGGATTTGAACCGTTGCCTGCGCTGCAAGCGCATATTCTATCGTGGTAGTCGGGTTGAACGGATTTGGATAATTCTGAGAAAGTGAATATCCGTTCGGCAAGGTTTCGCCGTCCTCATTGTTCTCCGGCTTATACATGATATTGGCCGTGGAGAGCGGTATGACCCCTGAGGCAATCAGTGTCCTGGCATTGATGCGCGACAAGTTTGACCAAAGTGTAACATCTGTTGTGTCGCCGGCCATGAACCGGTTCGCAATGAACGTAATCGCCTGACTGGCAGTGGCACCATCGGAGGTGACCACTCTGCGCAAACTGAGTCGAGACGAAGCCACATTGAGCAGGCAGGCCAACAGATGCATTCTGGTTCGGTCGGCGATGCTTATGCTTGGATCATCGATCCACAGGCTGGCGATATCCAGAAACGTCAGAGCTCGGGTTGTTCCACCGGCATTGGTCGCACCATCGATACGAATGGCGAAACCATCCGTCCGCGCATAAAAGTGTTCGTAGATCGTGGCTCCAAGCTGATCGATATCAGCCCGCGTCATGTCGCTCTCGACCGGCGCACCGTCTCGCATGGCGACGATCTGGCGTTTCCACCACCAGAAGTCAGCGATCGCGCCATTCGTTGCATCGCTCAATTCAAAATTGACCACCACACCATCACCGGAAAGCGCGACCGGGACCGCAGCGGGAGAGACCGACCCATAGCCAAGCGGCAGGTTCACTTCTACTACATAACCTCCGTTCGGTATCTCATCCAGGTAGTAATCACCGAAGAGATCTGTTGTGGCCGATTGAAATAGGTCGCCTTCGTCAGTGAAGAGATTGACAGTGACGCCGTGCATCGCGTTTGACCCGGCGGACACACTTCCGTGGATCCAGGCAGTCACCGGACTGCCGACTATGGTCAGTTCGCCGATGTTATTGCTCTTTGAGCACTCGGGCTTGACGACGTTGGGGTCAATGACCACAAATATCGTCCGAGGTACCGGTGCCTGAAGAACATACTGAACGGAGACTGTTCTCGATTGGCCACCGTTGATCGATGCAATGGTCTGGTCCGAACCTATGCGAGCGCCACCCAGGAGGGGGTCGCCATTATAGAACCGGACGACCAGATTCGTCGCTGGCCGAGAGCGTGGATCGCTGTGTATCACCGCAGATAACGTGACCGTATTTCCGGGCACAGCTCCGGGATTTGAGACTGATATATCATCATCGGTCAGATAGAAATCAGTGGCCGCCCCGATCGTGACCCGGATCGATACCTGACAAACTGTTGAGCCGTTCGCATTAGTTGCAGTGACGCGATATGAGTAGAGCCCGGATGTATCCGCAGCAAATGACAATTGATTCGCCGACCAGGATGCTCCAGGCACAGTGACCTGCGTCTGATTGGAGATCGGCAACGAGATCTGCAGTGTGGCCGGGAAGCAGGATGTCAGGTTGACTGTTCCCGATGGACAGGTAATGACCGGGGTCGGGCTCGCGACAAAATTCGCAACCACACTCTTGTTGCTGTTCATCAATACTGTTGTCGATAGTGCAGTCGGATTCGTCACGCCGCCTGTCCAGGAACTGAAAGCGTAACCCGAGGCTGGCGTGGCCGAAATGTTGACTACCGAGCCCGCAGAATGCTGGCTGGTTCCACTGGTTGGCAGGATAGTGCCGCCCGCAGTCGGAGTCCTGGACATGGTCAGTGTGTATTGGGTAGGCGAACTCGTACCGACTACAATCTTGGAGAAGTAGATATTAAACGGCCCCGTGCCGGTTCGCCAATAGACCGGAATGTAAGGAGAATTGGCCGGGACATGGAATGTCGTATTGGGGTCGCGGTTGGACTGGTTGGCGGTGTTGGTGGAGACCAGGACGGGTGCCGTCCAGGTACGCGATGACTGATTCCATTTTTTATAGTATACCATACCGCTTGCATCGCTACTAGACGTCTTCTTTATATAGAACACAAAGAGCTCTCCGCCGCGAACCGTAGAAATCGGATACCACTCTTCGTCCGTCGTGGTACTGGAGTTGTCAATGGTCTGATGGTTCCAGGCACCAGAGCCGTTGGCGTAATTTTTCCACACATGATGAAGTTGCGTACCAAGTCCAAAGATCAGATGCATGGTCGTATCATTAATGACGTTGTGAGTAAATGATCGAACATGCCCCATATTCACCGGATAGATCGCGTGATCTGGTCTCGCGACAAACGATGATCCATTCCAGAGGTAATACTGGAAGCCGCGGGGATCGTCAAGGTAGAGGACCACCAGCGCTGGATTTCCTCCGACATAGGGCATTGAACCGATCCGCACGTCATCATGTTGTGTGGCGAAGGCGGTGCCGCGCGTCCAACTGGCACCGTCGTTGTCCGAATAATTGTAGCGCACATTTTCGTTGGGGCTTCCGCCCAGCCGGGTGAACAACCAGATACGACCTGTATTCTGGACCATGATATTGGAACGATAGGCATCAGTTGTATTGGCGATCGTCACCAGCGGTCCCCGGTCGGTGTTGCTGTTGATCGGTGCATTGAACTTGCGGAACATGATGGTGGTGCGACCCGGCCAGGTGACGTACATATTGCCGCCGCGGCCGAATACGGAAGTGTGCATGTCGAGATAGCCTAACGGATCGACCTGTATAAGATTGGTCCCCCACGTAGTCCCACCATTGCTGGTATATGAGATATTTCCCAGCCTGTTGCTGCCGTTGCCATAAACGGCATAAAATCGATTGGGATCCGTCTCCGACATGTATCCTTTCCAGCGGGGGATCCCCAGCGTAGGACCGCTATTGGCTGTTGATGTCGCGATACGGATCGGCGTCGTTAATGAATCAGCTTGAATCGGTACTCCTGTGAACAAGAGACCGAACACAAATATTGCCCCAACTATCTTCAGGAAGTCTAACTTTCGCATATTTCCTCACTCGCTTTTTGACGTGAACACACTCCCAGGTCCCCCGGAGAATCCCGGACGTACAATGGTTGCTCATACAATTTTTCCTCTGGCCAGATGGCGCTTTCCGACAAACATGAGTATTGCACCGAACAACAGGACTACGGCACCCGCAAGAGGGGTGATTGGGATCCGACGCTGCTGGTCTACCTCGACGTGCAGCGGCCCCAGGTCAACGACATCTTTCGCCGATGTATAGGTGATGCCTCCATAGACGATTCCCACAATGCCGACGACAGTAAGACACGCCCCCACAATGGTGAGAACATTCATAACTCTCTCCTCTCTGACGCGAATTGACTTAGATCACCCGTTTGCCCGAGATGATCCGCAACAACACCGCGACGATAGCGATAACGATCAGGATGTGAATGAATCCGCCAAGCATGTACCCGGAGACCAGGCCCAAGGCCCAGAGTAGCAGTAGAATGACAGCGATTGTCCAAAGCATAGGTTGCTCCTTTCGAGTAAGGGTCTTCTCGAAGTGATCCGATGCAGGTTCGCAGCGGCAGGAATTGCGCGATGCAAACGCTTTGGTAAAATATTATACAACGTGGACCGTCAATTGGTTCGCGCGTCGTGATAAACGATCAGATAACGTGATACAGATAGTAGGCAAGTCGATGAGAGACTAATTGATAGCGATTGGGGACGGTGCGGAAAAATACTCGACTGCGACTTGATTCTCTTGAAAAACGAACTGACCGTTAATTTAACGGAGATATTGAGTCATTGCGGAGAACATTGGATAAATGTCGAACTGCCGTCATCAGCGGAGAATAGCGCGAAAGGTGCCAGCGAACAGGACTCGCGAGGGATCAATCAGCAAATAGGCTGTTTACATGAAAAGCCTTGTCGAATCTGACGAGCCGACGATGATATCTTAATACCTTTTCTTGCACTTCTGCATCGTTTACACATGTCATTTCGAAGTCAACTAAGATCGTATCAATGTTCATTGGGATCTTGATAATGCCAAATCCAATATGTCTGAACCTCGGGTTCAATGTGTCTATTTCATTATGACTGCACGCGAGAGGAAAGCGAACGGAATCCGGCAGAGTAGTCATTGTGAGAGTATCCACGCGGAAGGCGGCCTGACTTGAGCTGTCGACTCGCATCATCCGCACTACGACGCCAAACGTGTCGGTCTTAATGTTCGCCCCTTGCCACCCGGCAATGAGAGCCACCACTGCCAATTGGGCCTCCCAGCCATCTACCGTATCAACCGGCCCATACCATGCTTGTCCAAGGTCGTAGTTACCATTGGAATCTGGCTTCAGTGAGTCGAGCCTGAAGAGCCTCCAATGTTGAGTTACAGTACAACCCACGAAAAACATTGATAGGATCGTTGCCAGCGTAACCAATTTGACATGAGGTTTCATTTTCAGCACCGGACTGTTCTATAGCTCTATGTTTCTCTCATGATAGTCTCTTGGCGGCTCTTTTGAAACAGGAAATGAGTTGTTCTGGATTTAGAGGCCGATACAAAAAGGGCCAACGAACCTGATGAGTGACTTAAGCTCTTCCCCTTCATAAGAACTCAAAAGTATGGCGGAGGAGGTAGGATTCGAACCCACGGTACCTTTAGAGTACAACGGTTTTCAAGACCGCCGCTTTCGACCGCTCAGCCACTCCTCCGATTCGGAAATGTCGGTCAGACCACACTAAGTTAACTCGCTGTCGGCGTAAGTCAAGTGGGCAGTGAAGTGGCTTTTGCGGTGCCGTCGGGTGGGGGATTGCTTCACCCTCCGGAGGGGGGCGGCGGGATGTAAGGTGTAATCGCTGGCCGGACGGTTCGCAATGACGACTCGCGGGAGGCGGGCGACGGTTCATAATGTCGGATGCGGGAGGAGATTGAGACAGCACGTGAGAGAGCCCTCGGGAGAGCCAGTAAAAATGGAACCCCGCTTCTGGGCTTGATGTTGAACCCGATTATGGATATCTTTGCCGAAGAACATGGCGAAAGGAATATCATGACCAGAGCGAAAGCGCATGCCCGGGTAGCGGTGCTCGGCGCCTCCCCCAAGGAAGACCGCTATTCCTTTAAAGCGGTCAAGATGCTCAAAGAATACGGTCATCAACCGGTCCCGGTTCATCCGGCTGGCCATGTCGTTGATGGCGATGTTTCCAAGAAGTCGCTGGATGAGATCACGGAGCCGGTGGATACCCTGACGATGTATGTCGGGCCGGATATCTCAGATAAAGAACTGGATAAGATCCTGAAGCTGAAACCGCGGCGGGTGATCTTTAATCCGGGGGCTGAGAACGATGCGCTGGCCTCGAAACTGGAAGCTGCCGGGATCGAAGTTGTGATGGCGTGCACACTGGTGATGCTTCGGTCTGACCAGTTCTGATCACTGCGCTATTTTTTGATCAGACTACGAAGTAACGCCAGATTTTTGATATCTTCCTCGAGATCCTCCTCTTTGGGGGTCTCGAGCACCATCGGGATCTTCGCCAGCTTTTTGTCATTTAGAATATTCCGGAATGCTTCGATCCCGATCTTCCCTTCCCCAATATGCTCGTGCCGGTCTTTCTTTTCTCCAAGCTCCTTCTTGCTGTCATTGAGATGCATGACGCGAAGGCGGTCGAGCCCGACTGTCTCTTCAAACTTCTTCATGGTCGCCTTATAGTCGGCTGGATCGGTGATCGGATAGCCAGCCGAAAAAATATGGCAGGTGTCGACACAAACACCAATGTGGGACTTCTCCTTCACCCCTGCAATCATATAGGCGAGCTGTTCAAACGTATAGCCGAGGTTCGACCCCTGCCCGGCGGTCGCCTCAAGACAGACTGTCACCGTGTTGTCTTTTAACTCCGCGAACAGCTTGTTCAGGTTGGCAATGATCCGGTCCATCCCTTCCTGTTCACCGGAGCCGACATGCGAGCCGGGGTGAACAACCAGATTGGGGATCTTGAGCATCGCACAACGTTCCATCTCAAGCTTAAATGACTCGTAAGATTTGAGATTCAGATCCTTGTCGGGAGAGGCGAGATTGATCAAGTAACTGGCATGCGAACAGGCCACCGTGATCTTGGTCTCCTCGATCGCCTTGAAGAACTTATCCAGCTCGTCCTGCTCGATCGGTTTGGCGCGCCACTGACTGTTCGCTTTGTTGAACATCTGGATGGTATCGCAGGTTGCCTTTTGACCGCGGTAGATGGCGTTAAACGCGCCGCCGGCATTGGATTCATGTGCGCCAAGGAGCATTTCAGGTCATTCCCTTATAATAGTTCGTGTCTCTTCCACAAGATAGCCAGACAGCCCCGGCGAGGCAAGCCTGCCCGGGCAAAAAGAGAGTGGACTGCTCTATTTTGTGACTCACCGGGGATTAAGCGCAAGGAATTTTGGCTCGGTCATATCCTCGATCGCGTACCGAACCCCTTCGCGCCCGATCCCGGAACCCTTGACCCCGCCATACGGCATATGGTCGACGCGGTAAGTCGGTACATCATTAATTATCACGCCGCCGGTCTCGATCCGTTTGAATCCATACATGATGTCGTTCATGCGATTGGTGAAGAGTCCGGCCTGCAGGCCGAACGCGGAATCATTGACCATGGCGACCGCGTCTGAAAATTCACGGTAGCCGTTCACCACCGCCACCGGGGCGAAGAGCTCATTCCGGCAGACTTCCATTTCGGGTCTGACATTAGAGAGCAGGGTCGGTTGTAGCTGCAGGCCCTCGGCCTTTCCGCCGCAGAGCAGCTTTGCGCCGGCTTTGACTGCCTGCTCGATCCACTCTGTTGTACGCGCCACGGCCTGAGTGTCAACCAGGGTACCGATATCTGTGCTTGGGTCCGTTGGGTCGCCTACTTTGAGATTGGCGATCTTTGCCAGGAACATCGAGACAAACTTTTCGCGGATCGAATCCTGCACGAATATTCTCTGCACAGAGATACAGGATTGCCCCGCTACTCCAAACGCGCCGAAGAGGAGTCGGGTGGTGGCGTAATCGAGATCGGCATCCTCGGCAATGATCACTCCGGCATTCCCACCCAGTTCGAGCACTACCGGTTTCTGGCCGGAATTAGCTTTGATCCACCAACCGATCTCGGCCGAGCCGGTGAACGTGATCAGCTTGACTCTGGGATCGGTGAGCAATGGTGCGGCATCGGCCGCCGAGCCGGGAAGTATCGATATCGCCCCCTTGGGGTAGTCAGTCTGCGCGATCAACTCAGCCAACATGAGCGCAATGATCGGAGTCTTGGAAGCTGGCTTGAGGACTATCGCGTTTCCGGACGCGATCGCCGGTCCGATCTTATGAGCCACCAGATTGAGCGGGAAATTGAACGGCGTGATCCCGGCAATAACACCGCGCGGGAATCGTCGGGCCAGACCAAATCGTCCCTCAGAACCGGGGATCCAGTCGAGATCAATGATCTCTCCACCGATCCGCTTCGCTTCCTCGGCCGAAGTTCGTAAGAGGGCAATCGCGCGACTGACCTCAACCCGCGACTCCTTGATCGCTTTACCCAGTTCCTTAGTCATCATCTGGGCGAACTCTTCGGCCCGCTGTTCGAGCAGATTGGCTATCTTGCGGCAGACAGCTTCGCGGCGATAGACCGGGAGTTCGCGAGTCTCCGCAAAGGCAGAATCAGCGAGTTCTATGGCGCAGCTGAAATCAGCGGACGTTGCTTTGGCCACCTGACCAACTACAGAATTATCCCATGGATACTTGACAGTAATACTGTCGGGTGAGGTTTTCCATTCGCCGCCGAGAAACATGCCAAAGTTTTGAGACATACTCCGCTCCGAGGTCTGACTGAGGTTTGCTAGCAGTCTATAATATGAAGGGGGAGAAAGAAACTCAATGTCGTTCTGGCACTCCTGACAATCTGCGCTCTGACAGGGAGATATGTGAGAGAACAACTTGCGGTGCGCAAGTATGGGAAGAACCCAACAGTCTGTTGGTCGGATGAGGCTGATGGAGGGGTCAAATAACAGGGGAGAGCCACCCCTCGTTGTCAGGCGCTCTGCAGTCACCAGATTCCTTCTTTCGGTATCTACATGAGATGCAACAGCCTACCACGGGGAAATATGGACATCCCTAATCTGCCGGCTGGTCGGCACGCGGTTTACATTCATTCTGGCCAAAGAGGAAAAGGCACATGAAACGAATAGACCTGAAATCCAATCGCGGCATCTCCATCCTTGAAGTGCTCATTGCCATGGTGGTGCTCAGTTTATCCCTGCTCTTGCTGTTGAACATGGCGATGGTCGCCCTCGACGGCAACGACTGGTCGAACAAAACTTCGCTGGCCACCCAGCTTCTCCAGGAAAAACTGGAGCAGCTCCGTGTTGATCCTGATCCGGCCAGCGGAGTGGATACGGCCTCTGGTGTCACGCGCACCTGGACCGTCAGCACTGTCGCCTCGCATCTGCGTCGCGTTGATGTTGGCGTCACCTGGGAAGACGTCCGCCAGAAAACCAAGACAAACACGATGACGGCTTATATCAAAACCGAAGCGGAATAGGTAACTCGCCATGAAGAAGATGTTTGCAAAGCTCCGGGACCGACGTGGAATATCGTTAGTGGAAATGCTGATCGCGTTCGCCCTGACCGGTGTCGTAACTGCCTCGGTTTTGAAGGCGTACGTGACCCAGCACAAAAATTACATGGTCCAGGATGATATCACGCATATCCAGCAGAACGTCCGCGCATCGATTGATGAGCTGTCGCGTCAGTGCCGGATGGCGGGCTATGCCCTGCCGCTTGGTCTCCCGTCGATCGAGGCCGCCAATACCGATCCGGACACGATCACAATCGTCTATCACGACGATGGTTGCGACACGTATCTTGCTTCGGCGATGCCCCAGCCGTCCTCTGAATTAAAGTGCGCGACCGATGTCTCCTGCTTTTATGACGGACAGTGGGTCTACATCTTCGAGCCGGACTCCGGCGGTGGCGAGTTCTTCGAGATCACGCACGTGCAGCCGTCGTCGCAGCACCTGCAGCACAATACTATGACGTTATCGAAAGCGTACACCAAGGATGCGGTCATCCTTTCGCTGATGCGCATACAATTCTATATCGATCAAACCGATCCCGATCATCCGAACCTCATGATACGACTTCCCGGCAAAACCCCGCAGGTCTACGCCGAGAATATTTCCGACCTGCAGTTCCGTTATCGCCTTGAAGACGGAAACCTAGTGAATGTGCCGGTTGCAGTGGAGGATGTCCGCGAGATACTGATCTCGGTGACCGGGCGCTCCGCCAATCCGGATCCGGACAAACCGGAAGACGAGCAGTATCGGACTCGTACCTCGAGCACTTCGGTTGCGTTGCGCAACCTGGGAGTGTAAGCAGGTCAAATGGTGATCCGGCCTGCAAGCCCCGATATCGGCAGGTCAGGAGGTGCAAGAAATGAAGCAGAGTATGAACCGAACGAGATCGCATGGATTAAACGCGCGCGGCATTTCGCTGGTCGAAATGCTGATCGCGTTTGCCCTGACGGGAATCGTCACCAGCGCCGTACTCAAAGCCTACGTGACGCAGCATAAGAATTATATGACACAGGATGATATCACCCACATTCAGCAGAATGTCCGGGCATCGATCGATGAACTGGCACGGCAGTGCCGAATGGCCGGATATGCCATTCCGCTGGGACTGGAGGCGATCGAGGCCTCCAATACTAACCCCGATACGATCACGATCGTCTACCATGACGAAGGTTGCGATACGTATTTGTCGGAGACGATGGGTTCTGCTTCGGCCGAACTCAATTGCGCCACCGATGTCTCCTGCTTTTACGATGGTCAGTGGGTGTATATCTTCGAGCCGGATTCTGGCGGCGGCGAATTTGTGGAGATCTCATCGGTGCAAACCGCATCCAACGAATTGCAGCACAGCGGCTCGGTGCTCTCCAAGGCATATAGCGTCGATGCGATAGTGCTTTCGCTGATGCGCGTGCAATTCTATGTCGACAATAGCGATCTGGATCACCCGAACCTGATGCTCAAACTGCCGGGGAAAGCCCCCCAGGTATATGCTGAAAATATCTCTGATGTGCAGTTCAGATATCGACTGGAAGACGGAAGTGTAGTGGATGTCCCAGTGGCGGTCGAGGATGTGCGAGAGGTTCTCATTTCGGTGACTGGTCGCTCGGCCAATCCCGATCCGGATAAGGCCGATGACGAGCAGTATCGCACTCGAACATCGTCAACTTCGGTTGCCTTGCGCAACCTGGGCGTCTAGGCGCAAAAAGTCGCCGTGAAAAGCGTGAATTGGTCCTGACAGGAGGATATATGTTGATGGTACGAATTCAGTCGCAGCGAGGGATGGCCACCCTGATCGCCTTGATCATGGTCGGAATGCTCGCGCTTCTCGGCATCGCGGCGCTTTCGACGTCGGATGACGAAGTGATGGTGGCTGGTAATCAGCTCCATGAAACACAGGCATTCTATGCGGCAGAGTCGGGTCTTGACGTCGCCGCAGCTTCGATACAGCACCAATACGAGGAATCGGGCGGAAAACCGCCGGAAACCATGCCGGAGGGTGAAGAAGCGATCAATGGTTGCACCGTTGAATACACGACTACTCCCGATGGCGCCGCAAAAGCAGAAGTGCTTTCGACCGGCACCCTGAGCGGCCTGCATGCGCTGGTGCAATCCTATACCCTGCAGTCCACCGGCGCGAGCGATGACAACAGTTCGCAGGTGGCCTTGCAGCAGCAGTTCAAAGCGGCACTCGTGCCGATCTTCCAGTTCGCGGTCTTTTATGACCAGGACCTCGAGATCGCCCCGGGACCGGAAATGAACCTGTTGGGCCGTGTACACTCTAACGCTGACCTCTATATTCAGGCGGGTAACCGTCTCCGGATGGACAGCTATACCACCGCCGCCGGCCATGTCTACCATGGTCGAAAAGGACCGGGAAGCGTCGATGCCGGCGACGTATTGGTGAAGAACGGCGCTGGAGATTACGTCAGCATGAAGGAAGGTTCAGGCTGGCTGGATGCACACGATAGCCATTGGTATGATTCATCGATCGCCCGTTGGAATGGCCGTTTACAGGACGCCAGCCATGGACAGAAACCGATCGAACTACCGCTCGAAGGAACTGATGATCCGCACTCGATCATTGAACCGGCCGGCGGCTCGAATACCAACTCGTATGAACATAAGGCGAGCCTGAAGTTCATCAACAACCAGGCCTTTCAGTTGGATAACGGCGGAAACTGGGTTGACGTGACCGCCGATATGACCGCCAAGGGGATCATTACCTATAGCGCCGACAAATTCTATGATGGTCGCGAGGCCAAAAATGTCGACGTGACCGACTTGGATATGGATAAGTTGTATGATGAAGGGTACGCGCCGCGCAATGGCATCATCTACTTCTCCGATGATATCGCCGGCAGCAGTGAGTATCCCGCGCTCCGTCTGAAGAACGGTTCGGAGTTGGGTGATGAATTGACTATTGCCAGCGCCAATCCGGTCTATACGGTCGGCAATTACAATAGCACAAACAAGAAACCGGCTTCGATCATGACCGATGCGTTGACCTTTTTGTCGAGCGCGTGGGATGATGCAAAGGGTGCTTTGGCCAAGTCGAATCGCGTTGCCAATGCGACCACGGTCAATTGCTCGTACCTGACCGGTAACAAAACAACTACGTCAACCGTGTACAGTGGCGGTTTTGAGAACCTGCCGCGATTCCTGGAAACCTGGACAGGTAAAGTAATGACCTGGCGCGGTTCGGCCGTTTGTCTCTGGCCGGCTGAACAGGCGACAGGAAACTGGGGCGGTACTTACTACGATCCGCCGACTCGTAGCTGGTGGTATGATATGGATCTGGATGATCCGGCGAATCTCCCGCCGGGAACGCCGATGGCCCAGGTCTTCCAGCGACTCGGCTGGCAGCAGACTCATGCGATCATCGATGCGCAGAAGTTCCAAGAGGAATAACTGTATCAATGAAGAAGCCCCCGGCCATACGTCGGGGGCTTCTTTTGTGCGTGTTTCCGCTGAGGCTATTCAATTAATAGATCATACGGCATCCGGGCATACAAGTCGCCGTTCGCCGAACTGATCGCCTGCCCCGCCTGGCCGAGTGCATCGGTTGTGTCGCCACCGAAAACCGAGGCCACCATCCCCATGAATGATCGCGCAGGGAGTACAAACAGCGGCCGATTCTCCGGGTAGACTCTCACCCGATACTCTTTCAGCTCAAGGGTGGCCGCCAGGTAATCAAGCGACTGCTTGAGACCGCCCAATTGGTCGACCAATCCATTGCGCAAAGCTTCCCGCCCGGTCCAGACTTTTCCACGTCCCAGTTGATCCACCGAGTCGACCGAAAGATGCCGGCTGCTCGCGACCAACTCACAGAAATGACCGTAGAATGCTTCGATCTGGGAGTAGTATTTTTCACGTTCTTCGGCGCTGAACGGAGCGACCGTACTCAGCATTCCGGAGTATTTGCCGCGCAGATAGAGCTCTTTCCCCAGCGAGATCTTTTCGTAGAGATTACTTAGATCCAGTTTCCCGCCAAAGATCCCGATGGAACCGGTAACCGTTCCGGGAAGCGCGAACAACTTTCTGCCGGGCATGGCGAGATAATAGCCCCCGGATGCGGTGACATTGGCCATCGACACGACCATCGGTTTCTGATTGGCGGCCTTCTGCGACGTATGGTAGATGTCGTCGGAGGCAAGGGCAGAGCCGCCGGGGGAGTCGATGCGAAAGACTATTCCGGCAACATCCCGATCTCTTCGCGCCGCGGCAAAGGCTCTTCGGAACGGCGAAGGGGTGACACCTGTCGATGAGCTAAGGGGATTGCCATCGCCGTTATCCGCGGTGATTTCTCCCTGCGCCACAACGACCGCAAGCACGGGGTGACGATCCCAGCTATAGTTGATCAGCGTGTCGGCAACATATTGCGCGAAGGGGACAGCCCTGGACTTACCAATGCAACTGTCGAGATCATCCCGATAGCAGAGCCCATCCACCAATCCGAAGGTTCGGGCATCGGCGGAAGTAAATGGGCCGTTGTCGACAATGCGCTTTACTGAATCGGCGGTGAGTCCGCGCGATGTGGCGATGTCGCTCACAAACTGATCATATAACTCGTCCAGCAGTCGATTGACCTGCGCGCGGTTCTGCTCAGAGGATGCCGTTTGGGTCCAGGGCTCAACCGCCGACTTGTAGTCGCCGATCCTGACCATGTCAACCTTGACCCCCAGCTTCTCAAGCGTCCCCGCATAAAAAGTCAATTCAGCCCGAAGTCCCACCAAATTGAGTTGGCTGACCGGGGGAATGAAGATCGAGTCGGCGGCGGATGCTATATAGTAAGTCAGGTTACTTGGGTCAGTCAGATAGCAGATCAACCGCTTTCCGCGAGACCGGAAATAGTCAAAAGCATTGCGGAGTTCCTGCGCCCGGGCAAAGCCCGGTGAACCCTCGTGAAGAGTGACGACCATTTCATTGATAGACCGGTCATCTGCCGCACGGTAGATGCTGGTCAATATCTCGGTGAATGAGAGTCGCTTTCTCCCAAAAACCGGTTTTGGCGGATTCTCCGGCTGGCTTCCACCGAGTCCGGCCACCAGTCGACGCCCGCGCACATTGGTTATCGATGGCTGACTTTGTTCGGTGAACCCGACAAATGAAGTAGTGCCGCGGTGCTTGCTGTTGCGGTCAAAGCCGGAACGATTCCCCAGGAAACTCTTGTCGAAATTAACGCGGAACCCGACCTCAAAATTCCGATCGGAATCGAGTGAGCCATTGATGAAAAGTCCCCGGATGGGACTGTATTCGGCATGGTAGAGCCAATCGGCATTGGAAAAACGAGTCTGCGTGGAAAGAAACGCGTCCGCCGAGAGAGTCAGCTTATCACCGAACGGTCGATAGGCCGCCGATAGCTGCATCTCGATCTCTGTCCGCTCGCCAGCAATTTTGCCTCGGTTCAAATTGGAGAAAACGGCGCCAAATGCGTATGGACCGACTCCCTGGGTCACCAGACCGGCATTCCAGAAGTGGCGATTGTCATAAAGCGCCGGGCCGTCACTGAAATATCGGTAAGAGAAACCAACCGCGGAACCAGAGCCGACCGGGAGGCCTGCGGCGAAGACCCATTCTTTGAAATCGCCGGTTGGGTTATCGATCTTGCGCCAGGCCAGCGCCAGTTGCTGAGCCGTCATCACCCAACCCCAGTCGCTGGCGAATTTCCCATCGTAATAGTCGGCCATCGCCTGCGAGGTGGTCGCATTAAACCTGCCGAGCGCGGCGGGATTAGCCCAGGCGGCCTCAGCCCCGAAGACGGTCGAAGCCGGTTGAAAATAGAACACATCGCCGGGGATCGGGATCCGTTCCATCCCCTGCGCCGCCAATGATGAGACGGTGATCAAACAGATACTGAACAGGTATCGCAAAAGGCGCATCCTCATTCTCCTTTGGTGCCGCGAACGAATATGTTCCCTTTGCCGCGGATTGTCCCGCTGATCTCCGCTTTCCCCTGCCCCGAATGGAGATTCAACCGATTCCGCTCCACCAGATCTGTCTTAAACGGGAAATGCGTCGCTTCGATCATGCCATCCTCATCCACTTTCAACGACATATATGCGGAGATCGTGTCAGGGACGGTGATCTCAATATCCTCGTACTGATTGCTAATGACCAACTGGGCATCGACCAGTTCCGAGATCTCGAGAATGATCGGGCCGGAACTACTGCGAATGTAATTGCTGTTGCCGGTCGGGACGTATTCGGAGATATCGGTTCTCCCAAAGCTGTTTCTGACGTTAAGCCCGCCATGGATCCGCTGGATCTTGATCTCGCCCCCTTCGTTGCGGAAACGGGCCTGCCCTTTCGTGCTTTCGATATCCCGCGCGATGATCGATGAATTGCTGGTGGCGACCGAAATATCGCCGGTCAGGTCGGAGACATTAACTCGCCGATTGGCGGTGCTGATGTCGGTCAGTTCGGTGATGCGGGAAGCATCGACACCTCCGAGCGAGGAACTGATCACCAGCCCGCGAATAGGGCCGACGGCAGTGACATCAAACTGCTGCGCCTCGATCTCGACACTGCATTCCGGCGGAACGGCAAGAGTTGCCTCGACAATTCCTGCCTCGGTTTCGGGATCCCAGGGTGCGGGATTTGGTGCCCGAAGTTCCAGACGGGTTTCATCCGCTACCGTCGTGAGGCTGACCGTGATCAGGTCAATGTAGTCGGTGGCGGTATTGCTTTTCATCGTCCTGGCCTGCTTGGTAAACGTCAGTTTGATCTGACGTCCGGGAGCGGAGGTGATGCTCAGTTTACCGCTCAGGTTGACCGCCGATCTGATCACCAGTCGATTCTGCGATCCCAGTTGGACGGTGTTGGTAATCTCCTTGGTCGTAAACAGGCCATGCTCGCGGAGATGGATCTCTTGTCCAAGTGCCGGGAGAGTCAGGCCGATCACAGCCAGTATCGTCAGGTAACTTCGTTTCATCTTCAGTACTCTATTCCGAAAGGTTGTACAACTCATGCATCAGGATGGAGCCGGCGACGGCGGCATTCAGCGATTCGACAGCGGTGGCGTGAGCGATTCGCATGCGCGCGTCCGCATTTTCCAGTAGCTCAGGCGACAGACCATCCGCCTCCGAACCGACTGCCAGCATCAATCCGCGCCCCTTGGTTAGCTTTCGGACACTGGCCATGTCGGCAAGACCATGAATATCGGTCGCCAGCAGGCAGATCCGGTGGCGAATCGCCAGAGCCAGCAATTCATCGATCCCGGCCTCGGCAATTGACAGCCCGAAAATAGAACCGGCGGATGCCCGGACGACTTTGGGAGAAAAAGGGTCGGCCGATCTCCCGGTGAGGATCACCAACTCAAATCCGAACGCCTTGGCCGAGCGAAGTAGGGTTCCGAGATTCCCGGGATCACTGATATTCTCGCACAGTAATACTCTACGGGCAGTCGGACGGTAAAGTTCAGCCAGACCGGAGTCGGGGAGAGGAAAGGTCGCCAGGATCCCCTGCGTCTCCTCGGTATCGGCGATCGAGTCCATCTGGCGCAGATGGAGCGATTCCATGCGAATTCCGAGCTTCTGGAAGCGGTCGACCAATGACCGACCGCGCTCAGAGAGCGCCGCCTCGGAGAAACAGACCATCTCGGGGCGGACCGAATGGCGCACCGCCTCCTCGAGCAGCCGTACTCCTTCGGCCAGGAACTTTTTTCTAAGCTTTCGTCCTTTTTTGGTCTGTAGAGATTGTATATCTTTGAGTTCTGTTTTGGTAAGTGGCACTGCGGTATCCTGTGTGTTATAGAAACAAACAACCGAAAACCAATCTTCGTTGGCAAGTGAAAACTGGCCTTCTGATAATAGCTTATCTGGTCTGTGCGACAGTCCTGGCGACTGCTTCACCGGACACCCTGCGCATTGGGGGACTTCGGGGGCTGAATCCTGCGGATAGCCAGACCAAATACCCGATTCTTCTGGCCCTTTCCGGCGGAGGGGCGCGCGGATTATCGTCGATCGGTGTCCTGAAGGCGTTCGAAGAGCGGGGGATCACGGTTGCGGCGGTCACCGGAACCTCGATCGGCGGGATTGTCGGTGGTTTGTACGCCTGTGGACATTCCCCGAAAGAGCTGGAAAAGATAGCCCAGACGCTGGATTTCAACACCTTTTTCGCGAATGCACCGTTACGGTCGAGCATGTTCCTGTCGCAACGTCAGGAACGGGACCGCCACCTGCTGTCGGTCCGATTCGACGGCTGGCGCCCTCATATTCCCCAAGGACTGACCGCCGGACAGCGGTTGACCTCGCTTTTGTCGAATTTGACCAGCCGGGCTATCTACCGCGCCAATGGCGATTTCAGCAAACTCCCGATCCCCTTCAAAACCATTACGACCGACATCGTTAATGGCCGTATGGAGATTATGGACAAAGGCTCTCTCGCGGATGCCATGCGGGCGACCATGGCTTTCCCCCTGGCTTTTACCGGTTTGGAGAAGGATGGGATGATCCTGATGGATGGCGGCATGGTAGCGCCTATCCCGGTTGAGCTGGTTTCGCAGATGTGCGACTCAGTCACTGTGGTGGTGGCGGTAAATACCACCAGCCCACTAGTCGGGCGTGATCAGCTCCTGACCCCCGTTGATATCGCCAACCAGGTGACAACCATCATGACGGCCGACCAGTTGAATGCGCAACTGGCGAAGGCGGATATCGTCATCACGCCGCCTATCGAGCAATACACTTCGGTGGATTTCCTGCGTAAGGATGAGATCATAGAGGCCGGCTATCAGGCCGGAAAGATCGCCGCTGACAGCATTGTAGCCCTGGTGACTGGACGCCAGAAGCATTTCTACTACCGGATCGCCGTAGTCGATGTCTCCTCGCCGGACAGCTTGCTAGTCGAAGGGTGCCGGACGGCGTTGATCGGGCAGTCGTTTACCCGCGCGGAATTGGTGCATCGTCTGAAATGGCTGGCCACTACCTATCATCTCTTTGAACTGACGGCCGTAACCGAACCGGCGATGGTGGCCGAAGGATTCGGCAACGAAACTGTCCAGGAATATCGGATAAGATTGGAACCTCACCGGAATCTGCCGAGCCAGTCGACCAGTATCTCAATCGATGGAAACTATTCCTTTTCCGATTCTACATTAATTGCCGAACTCTATCTCCCGGAGGACTCGATCACCGCCGTATCGCTTCGTGCCGGACTTGACTCGATCCTGGAGAAGTACTACACCATCGGTTACGATATGGCATATATCAACAGCGCCGAGGTTGATTTCGCGAATAACACGATCCTGATCGATGTAGATGAAGCGATCGTCCGACGGATCGATGTCGACCAGAATGAGCGTTCGCGCGACTGGATGATCCGCTCCTATTTCCCGTTGGAGGTCGGCCAGCCCTACTCCACGAAATCGGCCTCGAGTGGGCTGACGCAGATCTATAGTACCGATCTGTTCGACCGAGTGTCGATCGTCCCGCTCTCGCAGGACAGCGGTGCCGTAGTGAAGATCTCAGTCGATGAAAAGAAGTACAAGCAACTCCGGCTCGGCTGGCACTGGGATGACGAGTACCAATCCGAGGAGTTTGTGGAGATTCTCGATGACAACGTGATGGGGATCGGGATGGAGTACCTGTTGCACGCACAATACGGGCGCGAACGGCAACTCTATTTCGGCGAACTAAAAGTGAATCGGATCTTCCGCACCTATCTCACCAGCCAGATCAGTCTGTATCATGACCGGATCGATCGTGCGACCTTTGATCTTGATCAACGAGAGACCGGCAAGCGGGGAGAATACAGAACCGGGGGATCGATCCGCCTGGGACAGCACATTTCGCGCTTGGGGACTGTGACCGGCGGATTTGCGGTGGAAGAGGTCGAAATTGAAGATATTCAGACCGGCTCCAGCGGGACCTTTGGACTGAGGTTGCTCACCCTCGAGTCGCATGTGGAGAATTTCGATCGCTGGCCATTCCCCACCAGCGGCAAAAAGCATTGGCTGGAAGTTCAGACGGCCGGAGAGTATCTGGGCGGGGATGTTGAGTTCACCCGGTTATTTTCGTCGATCGAATCATACTTCCAGATCGGTGAACGACTGAATTACCATCCGCGCTTGTCGATCGGTCTCTCGCGCTCGGGCCTGCCTTCCTCTGAGCAGTTTTATGCCGGGGGATTACACTCCTTCGCCGGATTCCGCACCCACCAGTTGTCCGGAGACAAACTCTTCCTTTTGAACAATGAACTTCGACTGAAACTGCCGCTCTGGCTTTATCTATCGGTTCGTTATGATATGGGAGAGGTGTATACATCGGCCGATCAGATCAAACTGCGCAATCTGCGCCATGGATTCGGGATGTCCCTGGCGTTGGATTCGCCCATCGGTCCGGTCGAATTCGGCTATGGCACGGCTGATGAAGATAATGATCGCTGGTATTTTGGCGCAGGGCTGACGTTCTAGAGTCCGTTCGGATCTTCGCTCTCTTTTGTCTTCAAAGACCCCAGACGAAAAACGAGAGTCGCTGCAAACGCCCCTTCAAAAGTATCTCCGGCCTCGCCTGCTCGCATCGCGAGATTGAGCGCCATTTTCTTGCTCAGGCTGATATCCAGATGCTGAAGATACCCAAGCTGGTCGTATGGCAAAGCCGAGACGGCACTGAAGACTCTTACCTTACCTCCGATTGGAAAACCAAGACCGAGATCCACATGTCCGCCGCCCGCGATGACCGGACTGTTCTCGTCTAAACTCCCCATAAAATACAAACCTCTCAGGCTACCCAGGCGAAGGTGGAACGATGGTCCAACCCGTTGGTTGTCCCAATCGGAATCGTACTCGAAACGGTAGGGAACATGATTGATGAGAAATCCGAAGCCGAATCCAACGTATCGCGTCTCGATCGCGAACCGTGGTCCGAAATACCAGCGATCTGCATGTGCACCAGAGTAGGTCGGATTCAGATCCGCAAAGCGCGCTGTGGAGCGGAAATAACCAAACTGCGCGCCATAGATAGCGTCACTTCGCTCACTCAGTTTGGTTCGTCCATATCCCGTGACAGCAAAATCGGTGAACTGATTTGACTCTTGCTGCCGTATCCCGCCATCGCACGAACGGACAATAGATGCGGCCTGGCCGTAGCCCCCGCCAACGCCGATCTCAAACTGCGATGAATCCGGATAGTCAGGATAGTAACCGAAGGGGAGGACGAGTAATAGGGCAAAGCAACAGAGGCGCGGCAGACGTACTGCCAACAGGTTCAGAATTCTTTTCAGATGCTTCATGTGACTTTCTCCCGACAGCCGGAACGGTTGTCTTTATGCAAAGTGGCGAAAAGAGGACGGAGATGTCAACGGAAATCTGTGAAATGAAAAGAGACCCGCAACCGGGTCTCTTTGTACCTTAGATCGAATTGTCTGAACCGCTTACTGCTCGACAACTGGCAGGTCGCGCTCGATCGGCGTGTCCTGGCGAAGACCAAGCACATAGTCGGCCTGCATCAGGGTATGAATCTCGCGGGTCCCCTCGTAAATCGAGGCGCCCTTCGAGTTGCGATAAAAGCGTTCGACCGGGTATTCATCGGAGAAGCCGTACGCACCAAAGACCTGAACGGCATTAGCGGCCGATGCTTCCGCCTCGCGGCAGGCGATCCACTTCGCCATCGAGGTTGCTTTCGTCGAGCGAACTCCCTGATTCTTGAGCCAGCCGGCTTTCATCCAAAGGTAAGTGCTGTATTCATAGCCGGCTTCCATATTGGCGATCATCTGTTTGACCAACTGGTGAGTGGCGATCTCCTGAGTGAAGGTCTTGCGCTCGTGGGAATATTTGATGGAAGCATCGCGGCAGGCGCGGATTAGACCGCAAGAACCGGCGGCGACAGTGTAACGCCCCTGGTCAAGACAGAACATGGCGATCTTGAACCCGGAACCTTCTTTGTGTACCAGATTCTCGGCGGGGACTTTGACATCCTGGAAAGCGAGCCATCCGGTATTACCGGCGCGCACGCCCAGTTTCCCATGGATCGAGCCTGTGCTGACACCGGCGAAGGCGCGTTCGACGATGAAGCAGGAGATGCCGGAGTGATCGCGATTCCGCTTTTTCTCCAGATCAGTCCAGGCAAACACAAAAAAGTAATCGGCAACATCGGCAAGCGAGATCCACATCTTCTCACCATTGAGAACGTAGTGGTCCCCCTGCCTGACGGCGGTGGTCTGAATCCCGACGACATCGGATCCGGCAGCCGGTTCGGTCAGGCCGAACGTCGCCATCTTGTCCCCCTTGGCGGCGGGAACGAGATATTTCTGCTTTTGAGCTTCGCTCCCCCAGGTGAGGAGTGGGAGCGAGAAAAGGCCGATATGGACCGAGAGAATGACTCGTGCTGAAGTGTCCCCGTATTCCATTTCTTCAGAGGCGAGACCGAGTGAGATATAGTCCATGCCGAGGCCGCCGTACTGCTCCGGAATACAGAACCCGAGCAGGTTGGCTTTACGCATGGCCGGAAGAAGGTCCGGGTTGAGCTTCTGGGCGCGGTCGTATTCCTGGATACTGGGGAGAATAACGCGCGCGGCAACATCGCGAGCCATGTCGCGGACGGCTAACTGGTTGTCGGTGAAGCTAAAATCAATCATGTTGGTCTATCTGCTCCTTATCTGGACTCCCGAAAGTGCGGCAATATATACATAGTAGTAGTCATAATGTCAATTGGGCCGATTTGGTTGCCGGAACCGCTCAAAAAAACGGGTCGAATCCGCATTCTGTTGCCCCGCTAAACTGATTTCGCTATATTCCTGCGCCTTATAGGGAAGGAAACATTTGTGAGTGACCCGACATCGGCCAAAGCCGACTTGATTCCATATACCGAAGAATATTCTCCGCTGGTCCGTTCATGGATAGAATCCGAAGAAACTTTGTTTTTTGTCTGCCGGGGAAAGGAATTTCCTCCGCCGGATGACCTGGTGGAGTCCTGGCAGCGGGCGGATGTCTCTTCGTATCTGCTCTCAGCGGACCGCCACCCGGTCGCTTATGGCGAACTCTGGGCGCGCCCGAATGAACGGGCCGTGGAGATCGCTCATCTGCTGGTCGACCCGTACCGTCGAACGAACGGCTACGGCACCAAGATGCTGCATCTATTGTATGAACGGGCGGCTGAGCGGAAGGGGATAGTCAAAGTAGTGCTCAATCTGTATAGTGAGAATCCGATCGCGTTGGGATGTTATCTCAAGGCGGGGTTTGAACTGACCGGCGCGGCGACGCATACGATGGGTCTCAAGCTGGTGCGCGTAGTGCGATAATTGTCAATCAATGTTCTGACATAGAAAAGGACCTGCAATGGCGGACTACAAAAATCTGATGGTGAACATGCGCGGCAAAGTGATGATCATCACGATCAGCCGCGAACGGGCGCTTAATGCGCTGAACCGCGAAACGATCAATGAACTTCAGCAGCTTTTCTCCTACCACTGGTCGGATGATGCAGTTGGCGCAGTGATCATCACCGGCGCCGGCGAAAAGGCGTTTGTGGCCGGAGCCGATATTCCGGAACTGGCGGATCTCGATGTTCGCTCCGGGTCTGATCTCTCTGCGCGCGGTCAGTACCTGATGAAGACTATCCAGAATTTCCCGAAACCGGTGATCGCCGCGGTCAACGGCTTCGCTCTGGGCGGCGGACTTGAACTGGCGATGGCTTGCGATATCCGGCTGGCCTCAGAGAAAGCGAAACTGGGATTGCCGGAGACCGGACTCGGGTTGATCCCCGGCTACGGCGGCACGCAGCGTCTGGCCAGACTGGTTGGCCGCGGACATGCGATGAAAATGATCTTCACCGGTGAGCCGATCGTGGCCGCTGAAGCACTGCGAATCGGCCTGGTGGAAGAAGTCTGCGCTCCGGAGATGTTGATGGAGCGGGCGATCAACATGGCTGAGTTGATCTGCACCAAGGGTCCGTTGGCAGTGGTCGCGGCAAAAGAGTGCATCAACCGCGGGCTCGATGTCAACCTGACCGCCGGATGCGATCTGGAGAAGGCGAATTTCGGCGCCATGTGCGGAACCGGCGACAAAAACGAAGGTGTCGAGGCGTTCCAGGAGAAGCGGAAACCGGAATTCTCGGGTCACTGATGGTCGGGCAGACGAGGACGTCTGCCGCGCAAGGAACTTGATGATACGAATCGTGCGGACAGATTCTTCAGATACGCAGTTCAGAGAATTGGTGATGCTCCTCGACCAGGATCTTGCGATCCGTGATGGCGAGGAGCATTCCTTTTATGCCACCTACAACAAGATCGACGCGATCCAGCATGTTGTGGTCGCGTATGATGCTGAGCAGGCAGTCGGGTGCGGGGCAATCAAGCGATACGACGAACAGATAGTTGAGATCAAGCGGATGTTTGTGCGGCCCGAATGCCGGGGGAGAGGGATCGCCGGTGAGGTTCTGAAAGAGCTGGAGAGATGGGGGAGTGAACTCGGCTTCTCCGCGGCAATCCTCGAAACCGGTAAAAAGCAGCCTGAGGCGATCCGTCTCTATCAGAAAAGCGGCTATATGCTGATCCCGAATTTTGGTCAGTATGAGGGAGTGGAGAACAGCGTCTGCATGAAGAAAACATTGGGGAAATAGGTCGATGCCGATAACAAGCAAAGAGTCAGCGAGAGAGACATTTATGGGGGGATTCAATTGCGCTCAGTCAGTCTGTTCGACATTCGCCGAGCAGCTCGGACTGGAGCGCAAGGTGACGCTCAAAATGGCGGGGGCCTTTGGCGGAGGGATGGCCGGCACAGCCTCGACCTGCGGCGCCGTGACCGGCGGACTGATGGTGATCGGCCTCAAGTACGGCAAGTGCGAACCTGACGATGATGACGCCAAACAGCGATGCACCGAAAAGGCGCAGATGTTTCTTTCGCGATTCACGGCGAAACATGGGGCGCTGACCTGCCGCGAACTTCTGGGGTGCGATATCAGCACGCCGGAGGGGAGAGAGTATCAGACGGAGAATCAACTGAAAGAGAAAAAGTGTGTTGGGTTCGTGACGGACGCGGTGGGGATATTGGAAGAGATATTGTAAGCTTCGCGGATAGAAGGTGTACAGAGGCAGGGCGAGTGTCCTGCCTTCTTTGTTTCCCCTCCGAGCAAACCGTGAGATACCAGAAGGTTAGCCGTACGTCGCCTACCCCCGCAATTCCCTTGAATGTCCGAGCAATTTGTCCTACTTTACCGGACTAAATTGACCTAACCGTTGGAATAGAAAAAGATGAAACAACCTCTCGATCCCGCCGCCAACTATGAACGGACCAAAGCGGTGGTCGGATATATCCCGCGCAAAGATGCCACCCGCGAAACCTATGCTTCGCTCGGCTTCAAATCCGGACTCGAAATTCACCAGCAACTTCTGACCAAGTCAAAACTGTTCTGCCGCTGCCCCGCCGGGCGCTACCAGAACGGCAAAGATTACGATGCCGAGGTTATCCGGCATATGCGTCCAACGCTGTCGGAACTTGGCGAATACGACGGCACCGCGCTGATGGAATTTAAGACAAAAAAAGAGATAACGTACCGTATCAAATACGAGACCGCCTGTACATACGAAGTCGATGACACCCCTCCGTTCCTGGCCGATCGCGAGGCGCTCGAAAATGCGACACAGATCGCCTTGATGCTGAAGATGAATATTGTCGGCGAGCTGCATATCACGCGCAAGCAGTATCTCGATGGGTCCATCCCGACCGGCTTCCAGCGAACCGGTATTGTGGCGATCGAGGGATCGATCCCGCTTCGCGAAAAGACCGTGCGGTTGATCCAACTTTCGATCGAAGAAGACTCCTGCCGCGAGGTCTCCGATATCGGCCACCAGCGGATCTACACGACTGACCGGCTCGGCATGCCGTTGATCGAAACAGTCACCTATCCCGACATGCTGACTCCCGACGAAGTCGCCGAGGCGGCGCAGTATCTCAGATTTGTGGCGCGGTCTTCTGGTAAAGTGCGCACCGGGATCGGCGCGGCGCGAGAGGATGTTAATGTCTCGGTTCGTGGCGGAACGCGAGTTGAGATCAAAGGAGTCGCGCATATCAAGTGGATTCCGCGACTGGTGCACATCGAGGCGTTCCGGCAGTCATCGCTGCTTCGGATCAAAGAAGAACTGAACGAACGGATCGCCGACAAAGCGAACTGGGGAGTGAGTTGGAAAGATATCGACTCTGATCTTCTGAATACCGATTTCTTCCCGCTCCGTCAGGCACGCATGATCCGGAGCCGGATAGTTGCGATCAATCTCCCGAAATTCGAGGGGATCCTCTCGCACTTCACGCAGCCGGGCAAAAGTTTCGCCAACGAACTGGCTGACCGCCTCAAAGTGATCGCCGGTCTCGAAAAACCGAATATGGCGCACACCGAGGATCACAAACCGGTGATTCGTCAGAAAGACTGGGAGACGATCCGCCAGATCGTGCGCGGCGAAGATGGCGATGCCCAGATAATCGTTTGGGGGCCGAGCGAAGATATCATCACCGCGATCGACACGATCCAGGAGCGGTGCCGCCTCGCGATGGATGGCGTACCGAACGAAACCCGCAAAGGGCTGGATGACGGCACCACGCTCTTCGAGCGAGTGCTCCCCGGACCGGATAGAATGTATCCCGACACCGACTCGGCGCCGATTTCGGTCGATGATGATTTTATCGAGAAAATCCGTCAGCGGATGCCGGTCGATGTGCATGCCCGCATGGAGCAGTTGCGCGAGTGGCGCGTCCCACCGGATACCTGGAATTATCTTTTGAAACGGAATCTAGTCGGGCTGGTGGAGAAGATCGTCACCGACCTGAATCAGGACCCGATCTTTGTCGCCTCGCTTCTGGCGCACAAGCTGAAAAATGTCGAGGGGAAAGTTGCCTCGCAGGATGGCTTCAGTTACGCCAAAGTTTACGACCTGTTTGTTTTCGGCAAACAGCGCGGACTGTTCGACGAGATCCTCAAGCCGATGGTCGCGGTGATGTATGAACATCCGAATATGGATTTCGAATCTATCCTCGTGACGCTCGATTTCAAGCCGCAAACGATGGAACAGCTCAAGAGCAACATTCCGCTGCTCAAGCAGAAATTCCGCGAGATCAAAACATCAACCGACCCCGGCGCCGAAGGGCGCTGGATCATGGCGAACCTTCGAAAGCGCGCCTACGGCAATGTCTGCATGGAAGAGTTGCAGAAGCTGGTCGAAAACGAGGTGAACCATGGCTGATCTGTTCAAAGGATACAAAGGTCGGGCACTCGCCGTCCTGCAAGAGTGGAAAGCTCGCGTCTGGGGGGATGTCCAGGTTGCAACCACCCGCGGAGATTTCCGCGGCATTCTGCTTCCACGCTCCGAAAACGATGATGATCGCCATATCGTGCTCAAACTGGCGACCGGCTACAATGTCGGGATCGCGGTTGAGACGATCCTCGATATGAAAGAGCTGGGCTACAAAGAGGCGCATTATAAGATCCCGGAAAAGCAATTCCCGGTGACCAAGGGGAAGCCGCATGTCAAATTGCTTGGAACAGGTGGGACGATCGCCTCGCGTCTGGACTACCGGACCGGCGCGGTGATCCCGGCTTTCTCGCCGGGTGAGTTGTACGGCGCGGTACCGGAACTTGCGGATATCTGCAATCTCTCCACTGAAAAGCTATTTGCGGTCTTTTCGGAGAATATGGGGCCGGAGCAGTACAAAACGCTCGCGATCTCGATTGGCCGCGAAATCGAAAAGGGGATCGACGGAATCGTCATCGGGCACGGAACTGACACGATGCACCACACTGCCGCGGCGCTCGCCTTCATGGTGCAGAACTCGCCGGTGCCGATCGTGATGGTCGGCTCACAGCGATCCTCGGATCGACCTTCCTCGGATGCCGCCCTCAATTTGCAGCATGCAACCAAAACGGCGGCCGAGTCGGATATCGCCGAAGTGATGGTCTGTATGTTCGGGCCGACCTCAGATGAGTACGGGCTGCTGCATCGCGGAACTCGCGTGCGCAAGATGCACTCATCGTATCGGAGCACATTCCGGACGATCGGCGAAATTCCACTCGCGATGGTTGATACCAAAAAGATCACGCCGATCAAGACGGATTACAATCGCCGTCGCAAAGATCGCAATGTGACGATCCATCCGTATTTTGAAGAAAAGATCGGCCTGGTCTATTATTACCCCAACATGGCGCCGGATATTATCGACTCACTGGTGGACAACGGCTATCGCGGGATCATTATCGCCGGAACCGGGCTTGGGCATATCAACAAGCCGGTCTATCCGGCGATCGAACGGGCGCGCGACAAGGGAGTCGCGGTGTACATGACGGTGCAGACTCTCTGGGGGTATGTCCATATGTTCGTCTACGACACCGGCCGCGATCTGATGGCGAAAGGAATCATCCCGCTGGCGAATATGTTGCCGGAGGTCGCGTATATCAAACTCGGCTGGGCGATGGGGCAGACCGATGATCTGGCGCGTGTGAAAGAGCTGATGTTGACTCCTATCGCGGGAGAGATCACCGACCGCGAACCATACAACGGGTATCTGGTCTTCCAGGGGGGCGTGCCCGAGGTGGAGGAGTGGCTGAAGAGGATACACAAATAGGGGAAGGATAGGAGCTATGTCTGGTGAGACAGAGAGCACTACCACATTTTCTCCATTCATTTACGATTGTCGCAAAAGCATAGGAGTATTTGACGAGACTCTGAAGTACATCGAGTCCACAGGATTAAATGAAAGAATCAGGCGGGCGGGATGGGTACTTCAGAATGCAGGCGGCATGGTGCCGCAGCACGCGGAAAGTCTTTGGTCGGGACACTTCTTCCCGTATGTAGAAGCCACCGATGAATTGGCAGTTTCGCTCAATTTGGCTCTTTTCGGATTCTACAAGCAGTCTATGGTGTCCTTGAGAGCTGGATTGGAACTCGGTCTACTATCTGTATACTGGAATCTCAATGATGACGGCCATATAGCCGTCAAGTCTTGGCTGCGCTCAAACGAAGAGACTCCTCGACTTGGTGATATCTGGAGGAAGTTTGAAAGTCACCCAAACTTCGCGTTTGTCCAATCGAAATATGATTTGAGAAAGAGACTCCTGGATTTGGGAACGTTGAGCAACTACGTTCATTCGAAGGGATATCGATATTCGAATCGGTTTGGGTTGAAATTCAAGCCGAACTTTCAGATTTTTTCAGACGACGCCTTTAAAAAGTGGCTGAGTCAATTTGAAGAAGTTGTTAGAGTCATTGTCATACTTCACCTAATCAAATATCCGCTTGGCGCATTCAGGTATGACTACTATAGCAAGTTTGGGATCGAAGAACCGTGGATTGGCATTCTTGACGAAGCGTTTGTCGATCAAATTGAGTCCTTCATTGAGCCAGAGATCTTCCAAATTGTCGAGGAACTAGTGCGGATTGATCTGTACGCAAAAGGTGTCGTAGCATTTGTCGAGGGACTTCCGGACTTATCTGAAGATGAACTTGAGAAAAAAATGGTGGACTTCGACAAGTCATTGATTCGATCGAGCGGCTGGAACAACTGGATCAAATTGCAGAATCAAACAGTAAGTATCTTAAGCGATCCTGCTCCGAGGCTCGCTCGAATCGAACTACTACGAGTTTGGGCCGAAGAGAATGGTCTACTAAAAGAATAGGCCAGCAGCCCGCCATTCATGGTGGGTCTGACACCTCAAGTCGGGTCCACGGGGACGTCTGCCTGTCAGAGCAAGAGTCGTAAGTCGATTCTGACTTCGGACTCGTTCTATATTTGTACCCGTTGCTGCCAGTTTGTGACTCTTGACATTTGCTGAAATTGTTGCTAAAATAGGGGCAGTTGGGGAAAGTAGTCCATAATGACTTTCATAGATATAGCGTCACTTATCGGCACATTTTGCACTCTAATCGGATTAGTGGTAGCTATTTGGCAACTCAAGAAGACAAGAGACAGTGTAGATGCGGCCCGCAAAGCGTCCGAGGAAACTCGCAAGCAACTGCAATCGCGACTTTGGATAACCGATGCAACCGCTCTCATCCAATTTATCGAAGCGGCCAGAGAATTGATTCATCATGATGAATTGAGAGCGGCGCTAATTAGGATTCGAGATGTCAAAGTCGCGCTTGTACGGGTTATTAACGGATTTGGATTGGATGAGCAGATAAAACAGGGGATAGATAAGACAATCGACGATCTCACGAAGATTGAAGTTGAGGTGGAAAAGGCAGTGATATCGAGTCTCCCAGCCGATAAGCTCCGGATCTCAAAAATGCTCTCGGTTGCTTCGGCTGCATTAAGTGCGGCGGTCGGCAAGGACCTTTACAAGACTCAGAGTGGAGATTAGGCTATGATAGACCCAGAGAGAATTCGTGGAATCTTTGAAAAGATCCTCCAAAGATCTGATTCGAAGTCCATTGTTTGGGAACCGACAGGTACTACCTTTGAAGGGGATTCCGACATTTTTGAGGCGAAATTCGAAGGCTATCACCTCAGACTTGATTCGGATAGCCTATCCATAACTGACCAATCTGGAAGACCTCTTGCATACTTGCGATTTACAGGTGGTAGACCATCCGAACCTAATATCCCTGCCCTTTACGAGCAGTTACGATCGTACCTACAAGATTAGTGAGCAATTAGATGAACTCGAAAGATTGCTGGGCGATTCCTCGAAGCACTCAACACCATTGGAGCCTCCAAAACAAGTCAAGAGGGAAGATGATGACTTGCCCTTTTGAATCAAAGTCTTGATTCTAAAATCCTTGGTGTGCCGTGCCGATCATAATAGGTTCGGCCGTTCATGGCGCACGCGGGGACGTCTGCCGCGCATATTGCATTATCCCACCCGAGGGGTGGGTCACAGGGGTTGTCGATTTTCTTGAATTTCTCACCACTCAATTGGTATATTCCGATAATCGACAGATAGGGAGATATCAATGGAACTCGACACACAACAAGTGATTCGCGAACAGTTATCAGCGGGCGAGCGACTTCTCTGGTCCGGGCGACCCAAGCAGGGGATTTTCTTTCGCAGCAGTGATTTCTTCATGATCCCATTCTCGCTTTTCTGGACTGGAATGATGGTCTTTGTGGTGATGAGCTCGCGGAAAGCAGGCACAGCATTCCCATTTGCGGGAATGGACATGCTCTTTCTCGCTATGGGGCTCTATATGCTTGTTGGACGTTTCTTCGTCGATAAGGCCCAGCGCACCAAGACCTACTACGGACTGACTGAGCAGCGGGCGATCATCGTGTCAGGAATCTTTAGGCGTTCTGTGAAAAGTCTCAATTTGCGTAGTGTGAGTGATGCGACTCTGACTGAAAATGGGAGGGAAGGGACTATCACGTTTGGGCCAACCAATCAAATGGCGGCGTGGGCACAAGGGATGCCCTGGCCCGGAATGAGTCAGAATCAGGTTCCGATGTTCGAGCGAATCGAAAATGCGAAGTCTGTGTATGAGATGATCCGAAAAGCACAGGCGGGGGATAGATAAAGACGGGCAGACGAGGACATCTGCCGCGCACAATTCATGAACCCACCCGAGGGGTGGGGCACAAACTGGATTCCCGCCTGCGCGGAATGAGGCGCTTCAGTTAGCCCGGGATTCTCAGGATATCGAGCACTTTCAATAATCATAGTCATCACTTCTCCCCAATAAAAAAGGCGGGACAGATGTCCCGCCTTTTGCGTGGTAATCTATTCGCTTACCAGGAGCGGTTGTAACCGCCGCCCGAGCGTCCGCCGCCGGAACGTCCACCGCCGCCACCCATACGGCCACCACCACCGCCGCCTTCGCCTTTCGGGCGAGCTTCGTTAACGGAGATCTGACGTCCGTTCAGCTCGGTACCGTTGAGCGCGGTCATCGCGGCCTGAGCCTCGTTGGCTTTCGGCATCTCGATGAAACCAAAACCGCGGGACTGGTTGGTCTCACGATCGGTCGGGATGTTGACGCGGGAAACCTCGCCGTGCTTTTCGAAAGCGTTGCGAAGATCGGATTCCGTCGCGGAGTGTGACAGGTTGCCTACATAGATATTCATGGAACTCTCCTGAATGTTGTGTTGTCGGTCGCCACGATCAAACGGACGATTTCAACAACACCAAAGTTTGCGCAGGATTGCGCTTTCGTCACCAGATGGACGGTTCGCCAAGGGATCGATCTTACAAAGTGAATTGGGAGAGAATCCATTGAGAAAGGGTCATAATGGGACGCGTGTCTTGTTGCCAGTATATCGGCAGGGTCAAACAATAGCAAGAGATATATTTGCATCCTTTTCGCGAACTCGGGGAACAATTCACTCCGCGATGGCAGAAACCGCCAGCGAGAGCCGGTTTCGCCAGGAGAAAACATGGTGTCGCAAAGAAATCTTTACCGGTCAAGTCCATGTTGTTGGTGGGGTTCGGAGGGGAACGGCGCCGGAAACGCGCCTTCGGACCGAAATCCTCAGGAATAGAAGGCGTAAAGCGCCGATAATACGTATATTAGATACGAGACACAGTCCCCGTGTCGATCATTTCGCAAGCTTTGTCCTGGCAGCCCAATCCTTGTCAAATCGTTGATCCGGCGACCATGGCGCTTTTCGCGCCGACAGCAGTCCTGTTGAAACTGGTTCGATGGGAATGAGATGCTGCCCGAGTCGAGTCAAAAGGAGTAAGCATGAAGATCTTTGTGGGAAATCTGGCACAGCATGTCGATCAGCCGCGAATCCGGGAGAAGTTCGAATCGTTCGGTACGGTTGCCCGCGTAACGCTGGCGATCGGCAAAGCGGATGGCGCCCGCAAGGGGTTTGGGTTTGTCGAGATGCCATCGGTGGAGCAGGGGAATGCGGCGATCAATGCGCTCGATGGCGCGATGTTTGCCGGCAATCCGCTTCAGGTGAGAGAGGCACGCCCCGGAACATACAAAGCCGATCCGTTTCAGGAGAGACTTCCGGATAACGGATAGGGCATAGGGAACGTCGGGCAGCCCACCATCCATGGTGGGAACGACGATTCGATAAAGCATCAATCGGTCATGTATGACCGGCCGCATCTACGCGGAGAAGAAGGAATATTTTGTTAGTTGTAGCATGGATCATTTTTGGGTTGATACCCGGATTTCTGGCGCTGGACCTTGCGCGACCGCCCAAACGCGTGGTGGTCAAAGTTCCGACGCGTCGAACAGCGGGATAACGAGAGTCGCGGACAACTCGGCATAAGAGACACACTCCCACTCTATCGATCTCCGGCGTCCGCCGGAACCTGAATATCTGAACCTCAAACTCGCTGTCCGCCGGAATTAAAACTTGCCTTGTCAGGTTTTACCTCTGATTCTTAAGCGTACGTAGTAAGAGGGTAAACATCATGAAAAGCCAATTCCATGTCGATCTGGAGCAACAGATCGTGTTCTCCGCGTATAGCGGAAGTATCACGGTTGATGATGTGATCGCCAAAACGGAAGCGATGCTGGCGGATCCAAATTACCGTCCGGGAATGGGAGCGGTCTGCGACTATTCCAATGCCACGGTAGAGTGGTCGCTGGCGGAGGTGGATCGGTTTCGGGTGTTCATGTCGAAGATCACCGCCAAAGCGGGGCAGAGCAAGTGGGCGATCATTTTCCCGAAAGGGAAGGACACCACCACCGCGAGGATCTTCGTGGCGCTGCACAGCGCGTTCGTGAACGGTATCGAGATCCAGATATTCCGCGATCAACACTCAGCGCTGAACTGGGTGAAAGAAAAACCCGCCGCGGCGGACGAAGTGCCGAATTCAAAAGCGGGACAATAGCAGATCTCTTCTGCGCTGATCCGCAGAATCAACGTACCCACCTGATCGGTGGGATCAGTCGAATTTATTCTCATACGAATACCAATATCGTTTCAGAATGAAACAGGGCAGGGCGACTCGGTCTGTTAGTTTGATTCTGGGTTCAGGAATGCCAGAATCTCCCGATAATTAAGACAAAGGATATCATGTCACTTAGTATCCACGATGGATACATAATACCAGGGGATAAAGGGAAAGGGAGATAGATGCTCGACCCAGGGGAAATCGACAAAGCGCTGGAGGCACATGCCGCCTGGAAAGTTCGTTTGCATGAGGCGATCGAGAGCGGCAAGTCTGAATCGACCGTTACCATTATAGCCGCCGACAACAAGTGCGCGTTCGGCAAGTGGCTGTATGGGAAATCGATCACCGAGGAAGAAAAGGCAACCGAGGAATACAAACAGATCGTGATCCTGCATGCGCAGTTCCATAAAGTGGCGGCGAAGATAGCATCGCTGGCGCTGGCCGGGATGAAAACGGAAGCGATGCGGATGATGGATCATGGCAAGGAGTATACGCTGGCCTCGGGGCAACTTTCACTCGCGTTGAAGCGGTGGAAAGAGACGATGAAGCCGGTGACTACGCGGTAGCAAAATTCTGACAGTCTGGGTCGCCGGATATCGAGGGGCGAATGAGCGAAAGCTTGTTCGCCCCTGTTTTGTTGGGGGGATGACGAACAATCTGAAAGAGGAATCCGGCTTGGTTCCATTTATTTCACGGTCGCGGTAAGTTTCGCTGTATCAATTGAATATAGACTAATGCGGTCGTCTATGTCACCCCGTTTCCACAGACACGATTGTATAAATAGAGTGATTCGAGAACATTGGAGGTTGCAATGACTAATTCAACTTCGAGTAGTCGAATGAGCAAGGGAACGTCATGGATCAGCATCCTGCTGGTCGCTCTGTTGGCATACGCGTGTGCTCCGGGGTACGCGGTTGGAAGAGGGACCTCGACCTCGGTCGGTGTATCGGCGAGCTATGGTGAATTGAACGAGTGGGGTGGGTGGACTGTTCACGCCCAGTTTGGCGAAGTCTGGTATCCGTATGTGAACTCAGGGTGGGTTCCTTTCACGTATGGCAACTGGGTCTGGACCGATCGTGGCTGGCTCTGGTCATCGTATGAGCCGTACGGATGGTTAGTCTATCATTACGGCAACTGGTACTATGATCCGGCGATCGGCTGGTTCTGGGTGCCGGGCAATTCATGGTCGCCTGCCACGGTGGTCTGGTACGAGTATGACAACTACGTCTGCTGGGCGCCGCGACCACCATCGGGTTACTCATGGTCACGGCCATGGGAAACGAGTGTGACCACGACCTGGACAATGGTGACCAAAGCGAACTTCCTGCAGGAGAATGTTGGCAGGCACAAGATGTCAGTACGTGCGCCGTCGAGATCGGGCGTGAGCTCGTTCAGACGGAGCGCGCCGAGTATCACGGTCATTTCCAAGGCCCGTGGCGGTAACGGCGATATCAAGAAGGTGAGCGTGAAACGTCAGAAAACGACCATTCAGCAGAAGACGTATTACCGGACCGACCTGCCGAGTGTGGAAAAGAACAAAGCATCGCGCTACCAGGCCCAATATAAGAAGGGCCCAAAACAGCAACAGCCGATGCGAGCTTCCGGCGATAAAAGCGGGAAGAGCAAAAAGCAGGATGACAAGGAGAACAAACGTCGAGGCGAGGGCGGCGGGAAGAAGCGTTAGCGAACACATCGGGGGGAGGATCGCATTGACTGCTGGTGGGGGAGACGACCCTGAGCATGAACTCAGGGCAGGCTTCGCTCAGCCCTCGATGGTGGTGCCAGAGTGGAATCATCATCTGGTTGGGGGAGAGAGGGATGAGGTTTGGCGGCACTGAGTGGGTTGCTTTGTCGCTGCGCTCCTCGCAATGACTTGGCAGGGTCATTGCGAGCGAAGCGAAGCAATCAATTCAAATTTCCTTCGACAAGTCTTTCCACGCGGGGTTCAATTTCTCAATCAGCGCAATCTTTTTCGCGCGCGACCCACCTTTTATTCGTTTCTCTTCAGCTATGGCGTACATCAAGTCGCCAAACGCTTCATAGTAGACGAGTATGTTGGCGCCATATTTCCAGGCGAACCCCTTTGTGATACCACGTCGGTGCTGAGAGACACGCTTGACCAGGTCGCTGGTTACAGCGGTGTAGAGCACGGTGTGGCTCCAATTGGTGAGGATATAAACGTAGCCGGGTCTGGGCATCATTAACCTCCAGTGAGTGGGTTGCTTCGTCGCTGTGCTCCTCGCAATGACGAGGTATCCATTCTCTGTGGTGAACATATGAACTGTCACTGACAGGGGCTGTCAGTGAAAATGCAGGGGAGGGGAGTGGGTTGCTTTGTCGCTGCGCTCCTCGCAATGACATAAGGTGAGTGGGTTGCTTTGTCGCTGCGCTCCTCGCAATGACGATTGGGGGGGGGGCAGAGTGGAATCATCATCTGGTTGGGGGAGTGAGGGATGAGGTTTGGCGGCACTGAATGGGTTGCTTCGTCGCTGCGCTCCTCGCAATGACGATTGGGGGGAGGCCGGAGTGGAATCATCAGGTTGTTGAGGGGGAGAGGGATGAGGTTTGGCGGCACTGAATGGGTTGCTTCGTCGCTGCGCTCCTCGCAATGACATAAGGTGAATGGGTTGCTTTGTCGCTGCGCTCCTCGCAATGACATAAGGTGAATGGGTTGCTTCGTCGCTGCGCTCCTCGCAATGACGATTGGGGGGAGGCCGGAGTGGAATCATCAGGTTGTTGAGGGGGAGAGGGATGAGGTTTGGCGGCACTGAATGGGTTGCTTCGTCGCTGCGCTCCTCGCAATGACATAAGGTGAATGGGTTGCTTCGTCGCTGCGCTCCTCGCAATGACTTTGTAATCGCAATGACGTATCCGGGGTTAGCGGAGGGGGGTGAGGAAGTGGAGAGTGGCGGCCAGCGCTTTCGGGGTGCGCAGCAGTGAGCTGGCCATGATAATGCCTGGATAGGTGTAAACGCGCGGGAGGTATTTGCGGGAGCGGAAACGGATATTGGCGATATCGGAACGCGCACGGATCCAGGCGACCTCGCGCTGATCGAGGATGAAGCTGAACGATGCGGGGAAACGTTCGGGGTGGCGCTTCACCACGCGGTTGAGGCGGCCGGTCGGGATGCGGAGGATCGCGGCGATATCGTGGTCGAGCCAGACTTTGCGGTCGCGCATCAGGAAGTACGGGGTGCGTCGGGGTTTGGGTTGCATGGGAGACCTCGGTGGGTTGGGGGGTTGGCGGGGAGAGTGGGTTGCTTCGTCGCTGCGCTCCTCGCAATGACGGTGGGGGGGCCGAAGTGGAATCATCAGGTTGTTGAGGGGGAGAGGGATGAGGTTTGGCGGGAGAGGTTTGGGGTTAGGGGAGCAACATCACCGCTTCTATTAATGGGGTCGGACCAAGGAGTGCTAGCGGTTGTCATACGGGGGGATGTTTGAGGACACAGATTGTGATCTCAAAGGCGGGGGGGCGGGTTGGATGCCCGGCGCGCCGCCGGTCCTATATGTAGGGGGGCGGAGTCAGGATCAGTAGCGAATGTGAGACGGGACCCTCACCCGTCGCTCCGCGACACCCTCTCCCAGGGGGAGAGGGGAAAGAAGATGACCTAAGAAGGTGTCGAAACCTGCGCGTTGCGCACCGGCTCTGCCGGCAGGGGTTTCGACCTACAAGGCTCAGGACCAAAAGACTCTGACTGATGATTCAGATCTCGAGGATTTGGGCAGTGTGGTGTCGGGCCGATTCTGCTATGGCGATAGCGTGTACCGCGGGGTCAAAGGGTGACCATTGGGATGGTGTGTTGGGTGTCCGGGCGTGTTTGGCTGCGATGAGTTCGGTCACGGCGGTGACGTATAAAGGAATAGCCGATTCGATAAACTGCTGGGGGGAGTCGGGAACTGTTCGGGGGAGCGACTTGCCGGTCTCGATGATAAAGAGTGCCTCCAAAGAGGGGAAGGTCACCACTACCTCCTGAACTTCGTCAGTGCGGTCACCACCGACGCCGACAATGTGACAGTTGGATTTCAGCCACCGTTCCATATTCATCATGGTGACCTCAATCACTCTATCATAGAGTGCGGGACGCATGTCGAGGTTGGCAAAGCGATAGGTGCTGACCAGCAGGGCAAATGACCGGCCGAGAATATCCATCGTATCCTGGACCTGTAGGGGATGCCCGGATCGGATGAAGCTATTGACGACCGAGGCGGTCAAATAGATGATGATATCTGACAGCTTTTCTGCTTTTGAGGCGGCCCGGATGCGATTGAACATGATCATATCTCCCTGCGGGTAATCTAATGCCGCCCTGAAGGAAACGCAAGGGGGCGGGTTGGATGCCCGCCGCGCCGCCGGTCTTATATGTAGGGGGGCGGATTCAGGATCAGTAGCGAATGTGATACGAAGTCAGTGTGACCCACCATGAACGGTGGGCCCGCTCGCTTTCTACTGCATTACCAAATAGTAAATTCTCGCAAGGCAACATTGTTGGATGCCGCAACGGAATCAAGAGAACGAATCACCGCAGCGTAGTCTGATTTAGATTCGATTGCGGCGAATCGTGAATCTATTTGTAGCTCAAATTCTTGATTAACGTAGGGTCGGCAAATCCTGAGACTCTGATTGTAGTGCACAATGGCCATGTTGACATAAGTTGCCTGAAGTAATCGCCCAAAAAAGAAGACGATTATCATTATTATCACTATAGTTAGGGACCGAATCATCGCTTTGCCTGAACTCAAATTCTGCGAATCAGGCTTTTCAGCGAATCGTTCAACAAGCTTGCTCTTTGCCCAAGGTCCTAACAATGAAATCAAAATAAAGCCAGATATCGTGCCCATCAACATTGCTTCGACTTCGAGACTAGGGCTTTCTCTGAATCCTTTAGCAACGTCCTCATAGATTGACTGACTTATACTACTTATACCGAAGGTGCCAACTGAAAGTAATAGTCTGCCGACCACGGAAAACAGCGGCTTGAATAGTAGATCCCAGATACCACTCCCAATTGCTCCAACAATAATAGCGCCAAGTATTCCAAAGAGCCATTTGGCGCGACTGGACATAACAATAGCCATGTGACAATACTCCTATACAAGGGCAGATACGTTACTGAAGAACATAAGAGCAACATCGTGCTAACGGGTTCTGTCAGCCCTGATTGAATTGACAATGTCCGTCCTAATCGCAATCGGATCAATGCTAACACTGATGATTGTCTGGCAGAATGGACATACGTATCCGATGGTTTTCCATTCCACTCCGCTAAACGCAGACGAAGTCATTTCGGCCAAATTGACACGATTGAGCACTGCTTTACAGTGAGGGCATTTTCCAGACATGTGGGTCTCCAATTCTGAGAGAATATTGACTTACAAGCCCTCTCGGTGCAGGGGTTTCGACCTACAAGGCTGCATGGTTCCCTAATGTATCCAAGAAGGCTTCAATTGGATCTGGTCTTGAATTTGCAGTACCTATATTTGTTTGATTGCTGAAGTCGGTTTATCCAAATCAATTCGTACCAAATAACTACTGAGCACTTGACCTTGATGACTAAACAATGCCTTCAAAGTCCCGGGCCTTGGCAAAACTACACCGCTCAACCGCACAATCGAACGTGTACCGCCGCGTTCACCAAATTCCAAGTGTAGCGGGCTGGTGAATATTAAGTCATCGTCTAGTCGCAGATCAATGCTGCAATCTACAGCCCGAACGGTATCGTTAGAGCGCTCAATAAGTGTAAGAATTGTCAATTGCGGTAGAAAAAGTGGTGAGCTATCAATAGCGATCCCATCGAATATGTTAATTACGGATATTCGATTGGAATCGCGATCATGAATGACCTGTTCGGCTATCATCATGCTTGTTACGCTAATCATGTCTGATCTCCTTTGGAGAAACTGGCATAGAAATAACACTATAAACAGAAGTTGTTGAAGAATCGGATCCGACTGGTCGAGAAGGTTCTCCGGCAACCTGAATGCGATGGGCGATTATCAATACTGGAGTCATTGACTTCAAAACTAAGGACTTGACCTCGTTCCCCCATAGCAACTCGTTTGTTTCAAGAGCCTCAACTGCGCTGAGCAGTTCCCTCGAATATGGAAGATGACTTATAACAACCAGCAAGACAATGGCTTTGACACGATTCATTTCGTCCCCTGAGTTGTCTTTGATCAGTTGATCAACAGCTTGTAGTAAGTCATTGGGTGCGAATTGAGTTGAAATAGCTTGTACCCAGTCCTTAGCCCTAAGATGTCTAAAAACATAGCCGGGAATATTCGCCACAGCAAGTATGCTGGTCGCATCCTCTATTTGAGAATCCGAAATTGCAATCATTTTTCAATCCTATAGTATTTTACAATGGTGTCAGGATATGGACAATGCGATTCCAAATGCACTACTTCTCCATATCCGCCCCACTTGCTTACCACCGTCGGAAGTCCTAAGTCGTTAGGTCCTTCAATCACAATACCCGAATGGTCGATATCAGACGTACCCCTTGCAATGTAAACCACTATGTCTCCAGGTAAGGCTTCTTTACGAGGAATTTCCTTGTACTGATCGTCTTGGAGGATCCGATGCACGGCCTGAGAGTCAATAATTGTTGTTCTCCTAGCGGCAAACGTCAGCCCATGACAATTATAGATCAAACAAGGGCCAGTTCGAAAGATATTCTGACGATAGTCATCTTGGTACTTGGACTGACGCAAGTGCTGTCCATGAGATGGGCTGTCTAGGCATTGCAGGTTGGGAATTGGATGACCCAACCTTGTCTGAGTTACAATAGTCGAGGTATTGCTGTTAGTGTTTGAAGTGACAATAATGGCGTTCAATTAATTCCTCCCAATGTCATATACGAGCGACAATAATCAAAGATACGACTTCGTCTCATAATCTGCACGCACAATCTTGATAACTACAAGGACCTTCGACCGAGTGACGACTAAGATATTGGATGGTAATGAGTTGCGCGCATCAGTACGAACTTCTTATCCTTGCCTTCTCGGTTTTAACTTCGTATCTTTCTCAGTCCTATAATTGCAAAAAATAGTCACTCACCATAGAAGGGTAAAAGCCCCAGATGGCATCACTCGAACGTCAAAAAGTTGAGACCGTTTATCTCGAAGACGAAATGAAGTCGTCGTACCTCGACTACTCCATGTCCGTCATCACCAATCGCGCCCTCCCCGATATTCGCGACGGCATGAAACCATCGAACCGTCGCATTATGGTCGCCATGAACGACCTGTCGCTCTATCCCGGACGGGCGCATCGTAAATGCGCCAAGATCTGCGGCGATACCTCCGGTAACTATCACCCGCACGGCGAGCAGGTGGTTTACCCGACGCTCGTCCGCATGGCGCAGGATTTCAACATGCGCTATCCGCTGGTGGATGGGCAGGGGAACTTTGGGTCGATCGACGGCGACGACGCGGCAGCGATGCGTTACACGGAAGCACGCCTGACGCCGATCGCGGTCGAAATGCTTTTGGATCTGGATAAAGAGACAGTCGATTTCATGCCGAACTACGACAGCACGCTGCAAGAACCGAAAGTGCTGCCGGGGAAATTCCCGAACCTGATGTGCAATGGAACATCGGGTATCGCGGTCGGTATGGCGACCTCGATCCCGCCGCATAACCTTCGCGAGATAGCGCAGGCGATAGTGCGGGTGATCGACAAGCCGGATACGACGAATGATGATCTGCTGTCGATCGTGCCGGGGCCGGATTTCCCGACGGGTGGAATTATCATCGGTCACGACGGGATCCGGGATGCGTATCGTACCGGGCGCGGGCATATCCAGGTGAGGGCGAAAGCGCAAGTCGAGCATATGAAAAACGGGCGCGAGTCGCTCGTGGTGACGGAATTACCGTACCAGGTGAACAAAGCGAATTTGCTCGAGAAGATCGCGGATCTGGTGCGGGATAAAAAGCTGGAAGGGATATCGGACCTTCGCGACGAATCCGACCGCGACGGCATGCGGATCGTGATCGAATTAAAGCGCGACGCGCAGACCGAAGTAGTGCTGAATCAGTTATTCCAGCATACGACGATGCAGTCAACCTTCTCAGTGATCATGCTCGGGCTGGATAAGGGCGTGCCGAAGATGCTGACGTTGCGTCAGTTGATCGATGCGTTTATCGAGCACCGGAACGAAGTGGTGGTGCGTCGGACACAGTATGACCTTCGGAAAGCCGAAGAGCGGGCGCATATCCTCGAGGGGTACAAGATCGCGCTGGATAATATCGACGCGGTGATCGCGTTGATCCGGAAGTCGAAAGATGTACCAACGGCGCGCGAAGGGTTGATGTCGAAATTCAAGCTGTCCGAGATCCAGGCGAGCGCCATTCTCGAAATGCGCTTGCAGCGGTTGACGGGCCTGGAACGGCAGAAGATCGAAGAAGAGTATCTTGAGTTGATCCGGAAGATCAGCGAATACAAGGCGATATTGGAATCGCCGGCGCTGCAGCGGAAGATCATTCGCGACGAGACCAAGGATCTGGAGAAGCGTTTCGGCGATGAACGTCGGACGGAGATCCAGGATGCGGTGGGAGAGTTCTCCGTTGAGGATCTGATCGCGGAAGAAGATATGGTGATCACGATCTCGCACCAGGGGTATGTGAAGCGGTTGTCGGTGTCGATGTATCGCAAGCAGCAGCGTGGCGGGAAGGGTGTGATCGGGATCGAGACGAAGGAAGATGATTTCGCGGAACATCTGTTTATAGCGTCGACGCACGATTATATCATGTTCTTCAGCCGTCGCGGGAAGTGCTTCTGGGTGAAGGTGCATGAGATCCCGGTGGGCGGGAAGATGGCGAAGGGGAAACCGATCATCAATATGGTCGATATCGGCAAGGATGATGCGGTGGCGGCGTTCGTGCGGGTGCGCGAGTTCGCCGAGGATAAATATGTTGTGCTGGCGACCAAGCAGGGGACGATCAAGAAGACCTCGCTGGATGCATTCTCCAATCCGCGCAAGGCGGGGGTGAATGCGATCGATATTGAAGGTAAGGGGGATGATGCGTTGATCGGCGCGGCGATCACGGACGGGCATTTTGAGATCGTGCTGGCGACGCGCCAGGGAATGGCGATCCGATTCCCCGAAGAGAAAGTTCGCGCGATGGGACGTTCGGCCTACGGGGTGAAGGGGATCGAGCTGGATGAGTCGGATTACTGTATCGGCATGGTGGCGGTGAAGCGGGATTCGACCCTGCTTGTGGTCACCGAGAATGGATATGGGAAGCGGACCTCGATCGAAGATTATCGCATGACGAACCGTGGCGGGAAGGGAGTCATCAATGTGAAGACGACCGACCGGAACGGCGAGGTAGTGGCGATCATGGAAGTGCTGGATGAGGATGAGTTGATATTGATCACCAAGCGCGGGATCGCGATCCGGAGCGCGGTGAAGGATATACACGTGATCGGGCGGAATACGCAGGGGGTGCGGTTGATGTCGCTATCGGAGAACGATCTGGTGACGGATGTCGCGCGGGTGGTGGCGGAGGAATAGCAGGCGAGCCTGCACCGGTCCGCTTCGCGCTTAGCGAAGAGTAGAGATTGAGAATGAAATGACCGCTGGTTCAGAGATGAGCCAGCGGTTTTTTGTTGGGGGAGAAAGGGAGCCGTCGGGTCACACTTCGAATCAAGGCGGATATTGGGGGCGGAAGGGGGGGGGGGGGGGGGGGGTCGGAGGGGGGGCCGCCGGGGGGGACCCACGGGCGGGGGGGGGGGGGGGGGGGGGGGGTTGGGGGGCGGGGCGGGGGGGGCCCCCCAACAAGAGAGTTTGTTCGGGTCTCGACTTCGCTCGACCCGACGGTCCTTTGGACCGTATGTTGATATCACCTGTCTCCTCGAGCGGAGCCCGCCCTGAGTTCATGCTCAGGGACGAGAGGCGAAGTCACCGGGCAGACGGGGACGTCTGCCGCGCAAAGAATGGGTTGCTTCACCGTCCGGAGGGGAGAGGCTGGATGTAAGGGGAGAGCAGTGGCCGGACGGTTCGCAATGACGTACACCCAGCACGGGGGGGGGGGGGGGGGGGGGGGGGGGGGGGGGGGGGGGGGGGAGGGCGCTTGTATTTGGCGCGGCGCGGGCAGGCGCGGGTACGCAGGGACGGAGAATGAGCGACGGTTCATAGGTACGGTTTTACTCCCGAGGTGAGTATAGCGGATAGTGGAGTGATGAGTCAAGGTAGAAGTTCGGTGGATGTGGGTGTGGGCTGCTCAAAACTTGACGGGAGAGGAGAGGGTTGGTACTATGGCGGCATGGCGCTAGACAGAAGAGTTCGACTGGAAGAGCCCGTGTTGACCGGTGAACGGGTGCAATTGCGTATCCCCACGACTCGCGATTCATTGGCTATCGCCGATTATCTCCGGCGCAATCGGGAGTTTCATCGGGCGACCGATCCGGTCCGTCCGGATGAATGCTACACGTCGATGTACTGGAAGCGAGCGGTCCGGGTGATCAAGCGGGAGTTTCAGTTGGATGCATCGGTGCGGCTGATGCTGTATCGGCGGGAGGATCCGAAACGGGTGATCGGCACGGTCAATTTCAATCAGATCGTGCGCGGTGTATTTCAGGCATCGTATCTTGGGTATGCGCTTGATGAGCAGGAAGAGGGGAAAGGGTTGATGTCGGAAGCGCTGCGAATCGGAATCGACTATATGTTTCGTGAGCGCAATCTGCATCGGATCATGGCGAACTATCTTCCGGAGAATACCAGGTCGGCGCGGGTTTTAGAGAAGTTGGGGTTTGTGGTCGAGGGGAGAGCGAAAGAGTATCTTCGGATCAACGGTCGCTGGCAGGATCATATTCTGACGAGTCTGACCAACGTGGACTGGCGCCAGCCGACTATTTAGGATCTTTGTTGACCGTATCTTCGGTCACCCATTTCAACGCGTCAGCTTCACAATCAAACAGCTTCACTTTGATCGTCCCTTCAAACGCATTGTGCAGGGCAATAAACATGCGGGCAGTGGAGGTATCTTTCCCTTTGGGAAAAACGGCGGCCCAACGTGAGGGGCCGGTGATATACTTGATCTTGGAGACGAAGACGCGAAAGCGATCGAGTTCGGCAAGGGTCCAGAGGAGGGTAGCCTGGGAGAAGTCGGCGATGGCATCCATTTCGCGTTGATAGGCGGGGTCATCGAGGACTTTCCGGATCTGGGTCATCACTTCATCGACCGTAATAGCACCCTGGTACTGGATGTTGACGAGTCGGCGTTCGGTGTCTATCTGGTAGTGGTGACTCATGTCCGGGTCCTAATGTTGACTAACTGGGTCAATATTTACGAATTTACGCGGAAGAACAAGAGGAAAATGATAAGGTTTCATTTGGGCTTGAAATTGGCAAAGAAGGAGTGGTGGAGGGGCCAGGGAGGTCCAGCGGAGGGGAAGGGGGGGCATTTAGAAGGGGTTGAGGGGTTTTGAGGGGGAAAAGTGTTCCGGCAGGGGGGTGAGAATAGTGAGGTTGGGGGTGCAAATTGGTGTTGACCGCCATCTTCAATAGGGATATACTGCCGGTAGAAAACGTCCCGAGAAATCTTATCTCAAGCGATTCTCTCTCTCTGGCTTTGCTTCGATAGAATGATCCTTAGACAAGAGCTTTCTTGCGGCGGCGCAATAATGCGCGAACAACCGCTCCGTTAGTTCGGCCGACTGCAGAACAGATCGGCGGAACCCAGAAGCAAGCAGTGGAGAGATGCATGAACATCTATGTAGGCAACCTGTCACACTCAGCGTCCGAAGCCGATCTTCGCGCCGCGTTTGAGGCGTTTGGCGAAGTTTCCCGCGCCAACATCGTCACCGATCGTGACACCGGTCAGCCGCGTGGTTTTGGCTTTGTTGAAATGCCGAACCAGGCAGAGGCCCAGGCCGCGATGAACGGTTTGAATGGCCAGGAGATGATGGGACGCACGTTGACCGTCAATGAGGCTCGTCCGAAGACCGACAGCCGTGGCGGTGGCGGTGGCGGACATCGTGGCGGTGGCGGCGGTGGTGGCCGTGATCGTCGTGGTGGCGGCGGCGGCGGATATAACCGCGGCTGGTAAGCCAAGCGAAATAGAGAGAGCCCACTTCGGTGGGCTCTTTTTTTGGGTGGTGGGGAGGGGGCCTGCAAGGCCGTCAGGTCTCGTGCTCGCGTGATCGGGATGGCGGTTTCGGTGATGAGAAGCAAGGCGAGCCCTAGGACCTGACGGAACGAGGGGGGGAAGCGGTGAAATCCGAGTTTTGCTTCGAGACTCCGCATTTCAACGTATCTTATTGATTTGTAATACCATAGCTGTTCCTGCCTGGCTTATGAATTGCCAACGAGAAGGCTTGAGATTTGGCAGTCGCGGACGGTCTGGAGGGGGGCTAAGCTGTTCCACGGCAAAGAATGGTCAAAAAAAAGGTATTGACGAAACATCGGTTTGCCGACATCTTTAAAGTGATGGAAACCAAACGTCCCTAATTGGCTGTTTCTCAAGTGATTCTCTCGGTAGCGTGTCTCAGAAGCTCAAATCCTTGACAAGAACGGTGATCGGGTGGCGGTATGCGCAATGGTGCGCTTGAATCTGAAGTTCCGCTATGAAGCGGAATGAGATGGAGAATCGAATGAATATCTACGTCGGTAACCTCTCGTACAAGACTGGAGAGGAAGAGCTGCGAGCCGCGTTTGAGCGGTTTGGTGAAGTTTCACGAGTAAACATTTTGACTGATCGGGACACCGGCCAGCCGCGCGGTTTTGGGTTTGTAGAAATGCCCAATGCCCAGCAGGCGCAGGCGGCGATCGACGGTCTGAACGGCACTGATCTGAATGGTCGTGCGCTGACAGTCAATGAGGCGCGTCCTCGCACCGAGAATCGTGCTGGTGGCGGTGGCGGCGGCAGTCGTGGCTTTGGCGGCGGCGGTGGTCGTGGCGGCGGCGGTCGTCGTGGCGGCGGCGGCGGTGGCTACAACCGTTCTTGGTAATCTGACCGATCTGAGCTAGAGAGACACAGAATCGTCGGACTTATGGTCCGGCGATTTTTTTTGTGCGGGGGAGACGGGCAGACGAGGACGTCTGCCGCGCAAAGAACGGGTTGCTTCACTGGCCGGAGTGGTGAGGCGGGATGTAAGGGGAGAGCGGTGGCCGGACGGTTCGCAATGACGCTGAAAGGTCGATTTCCTGCAAAACGAATGGTTCGCAACGGCGCCGCAATGGAGGGAGGGGAAGCAGGAGAGTTGACCGCGTGAGTTCACGTACTAAGTGCAACACTGCAAGTAGGGGTTGTCCTGGGTACAGATATGTGCAACTCAGCCGGGAAGTACGCAGCGGGAGACTATCTTCTTGACAAACGTGGATAGATATTGCATCATTAAAGGTAACTGGGAAAGTCTTCTCGTTCAAAATTCGCGATTCCTGGAGCATCTTACTTCGTTTTTTTGATAACGCTTTTCTTCGAACTGTCTCTAAAAGAAAGGGAGAAGCGTATGTCTCATTTGTGCGTCAATCGAATCATTCGCCTGACTCTGGCCCTGGTTTGTGCAGTGGTCCTCATGCTGTCAGCGAACGGACAGTCATGGGCGGCTGAACGAATCCACCTCAGCCTTGACACAGTCGGGGTATCGCCGGGTCAAACGACGTATATGCGGGTCTGGTTGACCAATCCGCTTGACTCGATAGCCGGGTTCCAGATCTGGCTGCAGGTAGATCGTCCCAATATTGTGACTTTGGGCCTAAATATTGACACCTCCGGTACGGCGCTATCTGGTTGGGAATATGTCGAGACGAGTTCGCTGGGTGGGCAGGGGTACGATCTGCTGTTGACCGGACTTCGCAATGATGTTAGTCCACCCGCGCAGCCGGCTTATCCACCGCATGTGAACCGCAATCTGCTGGTGAAGATCCCGGTGACCATGCCATTCAATCCGGACACGCTGTTCGAGAAATTCGCCAACGTGAGTGTTAGTCTGGGCTTGGCTGAGAGGTTTTCATTCGCCGATCAGAATGGGAACAATCTGGTAGCGACTGTGGCGATCATATCAGATACGGATTGCTACCGATGCGATCAGTGGATGGGTGAGACATGTCTTTCCTGGACCCAGGTGGCCGTTCCACCGTGCGATTCGCTGAGAATAACGGTCGATACAATCGGAATGCTCGACACGACGTTGTTCAGTGTCGACAATAGCCAGGCAGTGCTAAGGAACTGCACGTCGATAATTCTGGCGGGGGATATTGATCTCGACGGCTTGCCATTCTCGGTCGGGGACTACACGGAACTGATACGCTATGTCGCCGGAGATACTAACGAGTTACCGCTGGCGGTCAATGCCGATATCAATGGCGACTGCAGGATCTCCTGGGCGGATGTACTGATCTTCACGAATTACTTCACGTACGGTCAGCCCTATCTTGATACGCTCGTGCTTGCAGAGTGTACTTGTCCGAATCCGGTGCGCGCCTGTTGCGAAGGGACGCGAGGGAATTTAACATCGCAGATGGATCAGCGGGTGGATATCTCAGACCTGTCATTGATGGTGTCTTACATGACCGGGTCGGGGGTTGTGCTCAGGTGCATTGAGGAGTCAAATATCAATGGTGCAGGTTCAATCGACCTTTCGGATCTGAGCATACTGATCAATTATTTGACGCAGGGAGGGGCACTACCTGCCTGTCCGTAGAGAGATGAAGAGTCGCCGGACGAGTGGTCCGGCGATTTTTTTTGTGCGGGGGAGACGGGCAGACGAGGACGTCTGCCGCGCAAGGAATGGGTTGCTTCACCGTCCGGAGGGGAGAGTCGGGATGTAAGGTGTAGGAGGTGGCCGGACGGTTCGCAATGACGATTAAGGACGCTGTGACGTCAACTAAGGAAGCTAAGAGCTATAGCTGCCAGCGGAGGCCGATGGAGGGGAGAATGCCGGCATCGTAGATGTAGCCGGAGGGAGACTTGATGATCGGGTTGTACCGGTTAGTCGCGTTGGTGACCGCGAGGCTCAAGGTAACATCGCCAAGGCTGAAGTTGGCATAGACATTCAGCGCGGCATTCATCGGGAAGGAGAGAGAGTTCTCACGCGAGAGCATGTTGGTGTAGAATTCGTCATTGTAGGTTGATGATTCGGTGTAGTACATCATCTGTCGGGTCTGCGAGTAGTGGTAACCACTGCGAACAAACAGTTCAGTCCCGATCTTCACTTTCTTACTCAAGCCATATTCGATCTGAGTCTGCATCCGATGTTTGGCGTTGGCCTCATAGGGGAAGGAGACGTTATGCTCGGTTTTGGTCGCTTCGGTATAGGCGTAGGAGCCGTAGAGACTAAGACGGTTGGAGAGCAGTTTGGGGAGATCCAGCGAAAGGGAGCCGCCATTAAATACGACTTTCGCGGCAGACCGCATGCGGAGGAAATCGGGGTTCAACTCTCCCGGTGACGCGTAGACATGGTCAAAGTCCGGCGACATTTCGGGGAGGTCATGCTGAGTTTTGTGGAAGAGACTCAGTTTAGCCGGGCCGAGCGTATAGTCAGCGGCGATCAAATCGGTTGAGACTGGGCGCAGGTCGGCGGCGTAGGTTCGGATCAGCACCTGATAGGACTCCAGGACAGTGGTGATGGGGTCCTCGGCAAAGCCGCCATAAAAGAGAGTCAGATTGCTCTGCTCGCCGGTGCGCAGAGTGGCGGAGAAACGGCCGTTGAGAGCATCGGAGGCAAGATGCTTGAATGTCTGGTGACGAATGCCGCCCGTGATAGAAAGCGGGCCGAGTGACCGTCGAACGGAAGCAAACGTGGCGATGGACTGCTGATCGATCGTGATGTCATCATTGCCATGCAGGCTGTTCAGCGCAACCTGGTAGATGTATGGATTGTCGCTGGTATTAAACGGCGGGAGGAGATTCCAGTTGTTCTGGGTCAGCGTCATATACCGATTGGGGGCGACCTCAATTTGACCACCGGTTCGGACCTGCCAGTTGCCAAGATCGGTCTCGGCGGTGAGGTTGCCGAGGTAGGTGGTCAGTTCCTCTTCGAGATCGACATGAACCGAGGTCTTCTTGCTTTTTTCATCGGGGTCAGCCTCGTAACTGCGTCGACCATCGCGGACCGCGAGGGTGGTGGTGACCAGGGTGTTGCCGTAGATGCCGTTCAGGCGGAGGCCGATGTAGTTTTCACGAGCGCGCTGGTAGGTCTGCACCGCAGACTCGAGATCCGAGTTGTTGGCGGTGTTGAATGCGAGGTAGTCGCGGACATGGTACTGATCCAGGCCGAGCTGCCAGTGAGAAGAGAGCTTCAAGCCGGTGGAAAGAAACAGATCGGAGAAACTGGTTGGCGGGATGGTCGCCTGTTGCTCGCTGAGGTCAAAGCTATTGACGATATGGTCGAGGATCGACTTGCGCGCGGCGCCGATCAGATATTTTGACTGGTCACTCTTGCGGACTGTGCCGGTCAATTCCATAGTCGAGAAGTTGATCTCGGTGGTTGAACGGTTTTCAAACGCGGAGATGGTCTTGAAGTCGATCACCGAAGGGAGACCAAAGGAAGCATCGGTTCCCTGCGGCCGAAAGTCGATTTGCTCTACGATCGTGGCCGGGACGACCGAGAACATGCCGAAGTGATTCGGGTCTGAGCCGATGGAGATACCGTTGAGGTGGAAGATCGGGCTGGTGCCGTTGATCCTGATCTGGGTCGAGTGAGATGAACCGATCCGGGCGATCTGCGGATATTGCAGGGCGGCGGTCGGGTTGGTGACGACCAGCGATCGGGAAGAGAGCGCGGTGATCTGGCGCGAAGGGATCGCCAATTTCATCAGCGATGGTTCCGGGGCGGGCCGGACGGTGATCGCGGAAAGCTCCACCGCTTTTGGTTCACACGCTATTTTGAGCGCCCTTCCGCAATCGGCGGTGGTCAGCGATTGGCGATATTCCTGGAAGCCGATGGACGAGACGCGAATTTCGAGGTTGTTGCAGGAGATGGTCAACGGGATACGGAAACGGCCGTAGGCATCGGTGGCACCGCCGCCGACGGGGCGGCCATCGGCGAACAGAATGATAGAGGCGCCGACGATCGGTCGGTCGGTATCATCGATAACCATTCCCTGGAGATGAGAGGATATGACTTCCACGAGGGTACTGGCGGCAAGAGAGCCTGCCAGAACACTACATATCAATCCTATGATGACCAAGCCACGAAACTTCAAAATGTACTACTCCTCCCTATGGCTCGTACAAATGGCATGCCGCAAATGCAGGCATGGAAGACTGGCTACATCCTATTATAGTCCAGTCGATTGAGTCATGCAAGAAATTTGCACAGGGGGTGCATCGTTCTGCTGCTATGCAACTAGACGACCGGACTGAAGCTTCGTGCAGATATTTTCTGTCCGGGATTGCGGCGGGAGAGAGAGCGGTATATCTTGCGCGGTCTGTTTTCCTGAGGATGGTCGATCGATGTTTTACCTGGGCGAATTAGCGGCACTTACCACAGCTCTCTGCTGGTCGTTTACGGCTGTCTTTTTCACTGAGGCAGGCAAGCTGATCGGGTCATTCCAGGTCAACAAGATACGGCTCGTTTTTGCGATTCTGATCTACTCGACAATCCTGACAGTGAGCACCGGTTCACCATGGCCAACCGAGGTCAACAGCCAGCAGTTCTTCTGGTTGGGGCTTTCCGGACTGGTTGGGCTGGTCTTTGGGGATGGGTGCGGGTTTAAGTCGCTGGTGATGATCGGGCCACGGCTGGCGACATTGATCATGGCATCGACCCCTATCATGACGACACTGATCGCCTGGTTTTTCCTCGGCGAGAAACTGCGCATGATGGAATTGGCAGGGATTGCGGTGACGATCACCGGGATCGTCTGGGTGGTGTCGGAGCGGAGTTTTAACAACAATCAACTTGAGAAAAATCACCCGGATGCCGGGACGATGACGGTCGGCATTCTCTTAGCATTGGGAGCGGCGTTGGGGCAGGCGGCCGGGCTGGTTCTTTCGAAGCAGGGGATGCTGTATGCCGGGGATGCGGTTTCACCACTGGAAGCATCGTACACCCGGATGCTGGCGGCGGCGCCGATCATCTGGCTGCTGTCGCTGTTTCGGGGGAAACTCGCGGAGACGAAAGAAGCGATCAAAAACAAGCGGGCGATGTCATTCGCGTTCCTCGGGGCGACTTTCGGACCATTCTTTGGGGTTTGGATGTCGCTGGTGGCGGTGTCCAAGATAGAGGCGGGAATCGCCGCAACCATCAGCTCAACCACACCGGTGCTGATCATTCCGGTCGTGCTTTTTTACTATAAAGAAAAAGTGTCGATACGGGCAATTATGGGGGCGATAGTCGCCGTGATCGGCGTGGCGATGTTGTTTCTGTCATGAAGTTACTGGATTACGATAAGCTGGCTCAGTTTGTGGAGCGGGATTATCCCGGGGAATCGGCGCGTGCGGCGCGGATGGTCGGGAGTAGGCGTCAGTATGAGTCGGCGTATGTTGATATAGTTCGGTTTTTTGGGGAGGGTTCGGTTTCGCCGGAATCTGTCGCGATAGAATATGCTCCAGATCGTTTTCAGATAAGCGACCCGAGAATTGCGGAGTATGCGCGCGAGATAGCAGAGGCTCTGCGTCAAGCTGGGCGGCTGTATAATGGTCCGCCGGCAATGCGGATGGAGCGAATTGAGGATGGTTCGCGCCTGGCACGCGTGCGCGTGCAGGCGATGGATTATGCCGAGCAGGCGGGGAGTTCGTTTGCGCTGGATCTGGAACATGGGCTGTTTGCAAATTATGGTGGGACACTGCGGGAGTATTGTGGGCGGGAGTATCGCGCGAAGGGGCGAAAGGAGAATCCGCTGGCGGTGGGGCTGGGGGTCTGCGCGATGCTGCTGGTTGAGGGAGCTGCATCCCACTATGTGTTGATCGGAAGGCGGGGGAAACATCTGGCATCGCTGGAAGGATCGATAGGACCATCGGTGGCGGGGTCGGTTGATTTTAGGCACGGATATCGGAATCTCGGGGAGATCTTTCGAGAATCGTTGGCGCAGGAAGTTGAAGAAGAGTTAGGCTTGCGCCAAAATGAATATTCGATCTGGCCATTGGCGCTGGCAACAGAGGTGATGCGCGGGGAGCGTCCGCAACTATTTGGACTGGTCACGACTAATCTGCCGCGCGAGGAAGTGTTGTCAAGGATTGCGGGATTATCAGGGAGACCAGAGCTCGAGGATGTTCGGTTGGTGAAGTTTGAAGATGTCACCGGGCTGAATCATGAGGGGTGGATGAGTTACTGGTTGGCGGAGGAGTGGGTGGGGGAGGTAGGAGGAGAATCGGGAAATAGTCGCTGACAGCTCAATCAGTCAGGCGATTTCTGATTGAAATAGAGAAACAGGTCATTCTCATCGCCCTCATACTTGATATCTGTACGTGAGGTAAGTTTTCCGCCAATGAAATTCAGTACTTTTTCGCGTTCGGTGATGTCCTTCGTTATGCTCAGGTTCTCCTGATCTGATGAGAGTGTCAGTTTCCCAAATCGCATCTTCACGCTGTGAATCTGGCTATACTCAATTGAGCGAGTTTTTGCTTCGATAGCTGTGATCTCCCGATCTGTAAGGATGAGTCGATATCGCCAATGGAGAATCGGCAATGATATACCCATTAATAGCAAAGTCACCCCGCCTACTCCGACTAACAGAGAGTTTGCCGCAAGCCCCAAGAAGATCCAATACACACCGGAAGCAGCCAACAATGGTCCGCCGATTAATGAAAACACCCGCCAGCCAGTCGGTCGTTTCGCAATAATCATATGTGTCTCACGTGTAATCGTTTCGTCTTGATATGTTTCATTATCTGTTCCCTTTTGCAAATAAACACTCCGTGGCGCGAGGAAGTCAAGCTGTCTATCCGCTTGTTGGATGGAACGGTTTGTGCTGGAGAGAATGGGGGAAGGGGTTGCTTCGAAGTCGCTGTGGGGGGATGTGCGTTGTTTCGAGAGAAGTGGCCGCGGCTTCTCGCAATGACGATGGGGGGGGGAGAGCAGGGATAATCGTACATTCATATCGGGCAGACGGGGACGTCTGCCGCGCAAAGAACATAGGAACGACTCTTGATTCACAAGCATAGGCAATAAAAAAGCCGCCGGGGGGCGGCTTGTCTTTTCAATTCAGCGAATCACGATAGCTTCCTGAATTAGCAGACGGGCAGACGAGGACGTCTGCCGCGCACAACAATATCTGGCAACTCAGACGTCGACGGCGTCATCGTCGGTGGAAGGACGAGTGAGCGCTTCCTGAGTCCGGGTGATCTCTTCCGGCTCTCTCTCTTTGAGTTTTTCTTTGTGGCGCTTAAGCTGGATCTTCATTTTATCCACGGCCAGCGACATCGACTTGTACATCTCATCGCTCTCCCCTTCGGCGGCCAATGTATCGCGCGAAACCTTGACCTTCAACTCAGCCAATCGTCGATGGCGTTCGACATCCAAGATAAACTCGGCGGAGATAATATTGTCGAAGTACCGTTTGAGACCGTCCATTTCTTCATCGGCCCGTTCGCGAATCTCGGGAGTCAGATCAAAATGGCGAGCAGTGATCTTTTTCTGCATGGCTCCTATCTCCTTTCCATGCTCCTACAACTATCACAACGTTCACTCTGAGGCGGGGTACCGCGACGGCTTCCCGTCATGACACCAGGTGCTGTCGCCACAGGTGGAGACAACCGACGGAATCGATCCGTCAGCAGTAACCAATGTGGTTTGAGCAAACCAGTCAATTATAACAATTGAACTTCTTTTTGTGCGGGGTGTGGGGGAGTAACGACGCATATCTATTATACGAGAGCAAGAGGGATTCAGCGCTGATCGGTTTGGGGATGGCTGTTAAAAAGTGTTACGGGTTTCATCGTGTGTTTACCCTCACCCTCTCCCAAGGGAGAGGGGAAGCCTTGTTCCCCGCGTGGATTTGCGAGGCGTCGCGTGTGCAGTGCCCATTGACGCTGTGCGCAGTCCATCTTTAGTACACTAACAGCTAGTGCGAAAAGCGTTTGCGGAACCGTGCCGGTTTGATCTTCAGTTCTTCGCGATATTTGGTCACGGTTCTACGCGCCAGCTTGATCTTCTCACCCTGGAGCATTTTGAAGATATCCTGGTCGGAGAGCGGGTGTTCGGCGCTTTCGGCCCGGATGATCTCTTCGATACGCTGTTTGATCGACCGCTTGGAGAGGTCCTCGCCATCTTCGTTGGCGATACCGGCATTAAAGAAGTATTTGATCTCAAAGACCCCAAGGGGGGTCTGGACATACTTGCCTGAGGAGACACGGCTGATGGTCGCGACGTTCATCTCGACCTTCTGGGCGATATCGTCCATGATAAGCGGTCTGAGGAAAGCGGGACCTTTTTCGAAGAACTCGTGCTGTTCCTCGATGATCGCTTCCATCACGCGAATCATGGTGGACCGTCGCTGGTTAATGGCGTTCAGCAGCCAGCGAGCCTGTTCCAGTTTCTGTTTGACGTATTCCTTGGTGTTTTTGTCGGTGCTGTTGCCACGCTTGATCAGATCCTTGTAACCGGAGTTGATACGGAGGCGCGGGACATTGCGGTCGTTATGGAGAACGACATATTCCTCGCCGATGCGTTCGATGATCAGGTCAGGGACAACCGGCATGGCAGCAGTGTCAAAGCGGCCATGGGCGGGGGTCGGTGAGAGCGACTTGATCGTCTCCATCGCCTTCTGGATCTTCTCGAACGGGACGGAGAGCATTTTGGCGAGCTGAAGCATGGATTTCTTTTCGAGGTCGCGCAGGTGCTCATCGACGATCCGATAGGCGAGCGTGTTTTCGAGTGCTTTTTCGCGCAGTTGGATCATGAGGGATTCGCGGAGGTCGCGCGAACCGACGCCGATCGGGTCAAAGCGCTGGATCAGTTTGAGGACATCGAGGATCTTATCCTCGGTGAGGCCCAGTTCGGCGGCCATTTCGCCCACGGAGATAGAGAGGTAGCCATCGGGGCTGATATTCCCAATGATATACTCGCCGATGAGTTGCTGTTCCTCGGATAGCTTCAGGAATGAAAGCTGTTCGCCGAGATGGGCGTAGAGATTATCGGTAGACTTGGCGAGTTCGCCAAAGCGGTCTTCATCAGGTTCGCGGGATTCGCGGACGCGGTACCCTTCCTCGTCATCGCCAAGGTAATTATCCCAGTCAATCTTTTCCTGTTCGCCGGTATCCGGGGTCGGTTCGGGGGCGACGATCTCAGGATCGGGGGCATCGAGGGTCTGTTCTTCCTCGAGTACCTCAACCTCCTCCAAAAGGGGGTTGATGGCGAGTTCCTGGCGAAGGGTCTGCTCCAGCTTAAGGATAGGCATCTGGAGCATTTTGAGCGATTGAATGAGTTGCGGCGCAAGGATTTGGTGCAACCCGGGGACTTGTCTTATCTCTATTTTCATACGTGAACCCTAGTTAGCTCAGCCGCTCCGCATCGTGTTGATATTCTCGTTTCTGTATACTGTATCGGAATCGGTCGGATGCCGATTTACCGGAACGGCGGAAACCGTTCATTTATTCCACAGTGTTCTGCAATCAGTTAAGTCGAAACTTCTCACCCAGATAGATCTTTCGCGCCTCGGGATCGTTGGCCAGAAACTCAGCCGTGCCGGCCTTGAGGATTTTGCCATCGCACATGATATAGGCGCGGTTGCAGATCGACAGTGTTTCGCGCACGTTATGGTCGGTGATCAGGACACCGAGGCCACGTTCCACCAGACGGTTGATGATCTTCTGAATATCTTCCACTGCGATCGGGTCAATACCGGCGAAGGGTTCATCCAGGAGGATGAATTTCGGCTCATTGACCAGAGTCCGGGTGATCTCGACCCGTCGCCGTTCCCCTCCGGAGAGAGTGTAGGCTTTGTTGTGGCGCAGGTGGCTGATATCGAGTTCCTGCAGGAGCTGTTCGAGCCGTTCCTTGCGTTGTTTAAAGCCGAGTCGCCGGAACTGGAGGACGGCGCGGATATTATCCTCGACCGACAGTTTGCGAAAGACCGAGGCTTCCTGGGCGAGGTACCCGATCCCCATCTTGGCGCGACGGTACATGGGGAGCCGTCCGATATTCTGTTCGCCAAGAAAGACAGAGCCACCATCGGGTCGGATAAAGCCGATCATCATATAAAAGGTGGTGGTTTTTCCGGCGCCGTTAGGCCCAAGCAGTCCAACGACTTCGCCAGGATTCACCGCAATTGATACGTCGGCGACGACCGGCCGTTTGCGGTAATACTTGTATAATCCACGAGACTCAAGTAGCTCCATATGCTAATTATACACCTGTTTATGAGTTGTTCCAAGAAAATTCGCCATGTTAGCATGTAATTTGCTACAAGGCCCGTCCGGGTCGAGATTTTCTTGTCTAAAATGGTAAGGGAGATAGTATCTTAATCGACTGGGCGCGCCGCGAAAAACGTGAGAGCAATCGGCGGCTCTTTTTCATCAGAGAATTATCGATTGAAATAAGGATAAGCGTTTTATGCCTCGACTGTTCATTGGGATTTTCCTTCTTGCCTGTCTGGTGGGGTGTTCGGGTAGCACGGTCAGCAATGACCCGGTGAGTCGCGCCACGAACGCGACGGATCAGTATCAGTTTTTGATGGCCGACAGCCTGTTCACGGAATTGGTGAAGCAGGATACGATCAGCGCGAGTGTCCCCTATCTCGCGGGAGTGAACAAAGAGCGACAGTTGTTGCTGTGGGATGCGCTGCAGTACTACCTGGTAGCGTTAACGCGAGATGTGAAGTATGCGCCGGCGTATGGCGGGCTGCATCGGGTTTTCGCGCGGCTCAACTCGCCGATCCTGGCGGCCGATGCGGCGCGGACCTATGCGGAGCTATCCGGAACGGATGTAGATGCCTGGACCACGAGCGCGCATGCGTATATCGAGGCGGGACAGTTTGGTGAGGCGCAACGAGCGATCGGTCAGGCGGAAGCTGCGGGATTACCGGCAGACGCTATTGCGCTGTTGAAAGCGCGAATGGAATTCCAGCGGCATGACTATACGACGGCGGAGCAGAGTAGTGCGGTGGCGGTGAGTTCGCCAGCCGGACGCAAGGCGCTGGCCAATTATCTGGCGACCAGAGGATACTGTGATTCGGCGGCGGCGATCTCGCGCGAACTGTTCGAGTCGGAGAAATCGCATGATGCCTTGCTCGACTATTTCTTCATGGCGATGCGCACGGGACATCTGTACGATGCACGGAAAGCGGTGGCCGAAATGCGGAAGCGGGATAAAAGCGATATCCTGCCGCGTGCGGCAATGGTCTTTTATTACGATCAATCAGGCGAGTATGTGTCCGGCCGGGATGCGGCAACCAAGCTGAACGAAGTGCAGCCGTTGGCGATCTCCACCTATGCCTATCTGTATCAATTGGCGAGCCGGACCTCGAACACGGCGGTGGCCGGCGGGGCGGCGGAAGAGCTGATGGCGAATATCGACCAGCGCAGGTTCCACCCGATCGTCAAGCAGTATGCGATCTACAAACGGATCATGCCGCGTGCGCGGTCAATGGCATCGCCGCAGGTAGTGGTCACGCTCGATTCGATCACCATGATCCCGATGCGGAGCGAGGTCGACTTCCAGGCATGGTATGCGTTTGCACTGGAGTCGGTCAGAAAATTCAACAATGTCGGCGATACATTGCCGACGTTTGAGCGATTCACGGAAGCATGGTCGGGGCACCCATCGCTCTGGACGGCTTTTGCGGCCACGCGAATGGGGTTCAGCCCGATCACGACTATCAAGGCCGAGACATTGTTGACGACAGTGTTGACGCGGGATGGACATTTCAAACCGGCGTTTGACAGCCTCTGGGTGGTTTACCATTTTGTCGGTGAATTTGGGAAGGCAGCCGAGCTGTTCAACAAGTATCCGCAATATCTGCAATATTATCCGACCGCAGGACTGCAGCAGGCGATCTCGCTGGCCGAGGTGGGTCGTATTGACGAGGCAACCGCGGCGGCAGAGCGGGTTCTGCCGATGGCGGGAGGGAATCGAATCCTGCTGGAGCAGGTGACGCGGAGTATGGTGCGGCATGGTGGCGCGGCCAAAGCGCTGGCGCTGGTGGAAAAAGTGTTGGCGGCCGACCCGAAGAATGCGGACCTGCATGTGCTGGCGGCACGACTTGCGTGCGACAATGGCGATTGCAAGCGCGGGCTGGAGTATGCGGACAAAGGATTGCAATTGGAGCCGGGGTACCGCTCACTGGCGACAGAGCGAGGGAGGATCCTGTTTGACTCCGGAGAGGAAGACGCGGGGATCAAAGCGTTGACCGAACAGGTGAGCGGTGATCTGACCAATGCGGATGCGCTGATCTACCTGTCGCGTCGGTTGGCGAAGTTGCATGGCGATGTTGCGCGAGCGCAGGATATTGGGCGACAGGCAGTGAATGCCGCGCCGATGGCGCTGCGGGCGTCTATCAACCTGGCGTATGTTTATCTCGCGACCGAGCGATATGATCTGGCACGCGGGGCGGCAGATATGGCGCTCAAGAATTATCCGAATGATCCCGAGGCGTATTACCTGCTCGGCAAAGCGATGTTTAATGAGAAAAAGCCGGAAGCAAAAGAACAACTCCAGAAGGCGGTCACCCTTGGACTGACCGGGGACGGCCTCACGGATGCACAGGCAATGCTGCAACGGATGTAGGTGAGCTGATGTCACTCAAAGGAAAGCGCATACTGGTGACCGGAGCCGATGGATTCATCGGTTCGCACCTGACCGAAGCACTGGTCAGGACAGGGGCCGAGGTGCGCGCCTTTGTGCTCTATAATTCACTCGGGCGAACCGGCTGGCTGGAAGATAGTCCCGCCGAGATCCAACATGAGCTGGAGATATTTGCCGGGGATATTCGGGATGCACACCGGGTCAGTCAGGCGATGACCGGGATAGATATTGTGTTTCACCTCGCCTCACTGATCGCGATCCCTTATTCGTATCGCTCTCCCGACAGCTATGTCGAAACAAATATACGCGGGACGCTGAATCTGTTGCAGTGTGCGATCGACGCCGAGGTCACGAAGTTTGTGCATACCTCGACCTCGGAAGTTTACGGCACGGCGACATATGTGCCAATGGATGAGGCGCACCCGGTAGTGGGGCAGTCGCCGTATGCGGCGACTAAGATCGGCGCTGACCAGATGGCGGAAGCGTTTCATCGGTCGTACGGTTTGCCGGTGATCACACTCCGACCGTTTAATACGTACGGTCCCCGCCAATCGGCGCGCGCGATCATTCCGACGATCATGACGCAGATACTGAGTGGGGAAGATTCTATCCAGCTTGGCTCACGCGAGCCGATCCGCGACTTCACATTTGTGGAAGATACCGTGCGGGCGTTTGTTCTCGCGGCGGAGACGGACGGGCTGGAAGGGAGCCTGACCAATGTCGGGTCGGGGAGTGGCGTGACGATCGGCGAACTGGCGGACATGATCATACGGATGAGCGGGAGGGATGTGGAGATCGTCACCGACCAGCAGCGGATCCGTCCATCCGAAAGTGAAGTGATGCAGTTGGTGTGCAACAATCATGCGGCGTTGACACGACTGGGGTGGAGTCCGAAAGTATCGTTGCAGGATGGTTTGAAACGGACCTATATCTGGCTCTCGCGACCCGAGAACCTCGCTCTTTATAAACCCAATCAATACATGTTATGAGTAACGGGATGCACGCGGTTATCCTCGCCGGGGGGAAAGGGACACGGTTACATCCGTATACCAACGATGTCCCCAAGCCGTTAGTGCCTCTCGGCGAGACGCCGATCATCGAGGTACTTCTTCGTCAGATGCAGCGCTCCGGGGTGACGACCGTGGATGTGGCGGTGAATCATCTGGCGCATCTGATCATGGCGGTACTGGGGGATGGAAAGTCGCTCGGGCTGACAGTGAATTATTCGGTGGAGGATAAGCCGCTCTCAACGGTTGCGCCGATCAAGCTGATCAAAGATCTGCCTGAGCATTTCATCGTGGCCAACGGCGATATCCTGACCGATCTGGATGTGCGGAAGCTCTATGAGTATCATCTGCAGAAAAAGGGGGGGATGACGATCGCCACCTATATCCGAACCGAGAAGATCGATTTCGGCGTATTGGATTCGACTGCGGAGGGACGCGTCGTGCAATTCGCCGAAAAGCCGAACCTGCAGTTTGCGGTCTCGATGGGAGTGTATGTTTTTTCCCGCGAGATCCTTAAGTATGTGCCGGATGACCAGCCGTTCGGGTTTGACGAACTAGTGTTGACCTTGCTCGCTCATGATGAGCCGATCATGCAGTATCCGTTTGATGGGTTCTGGCTGGATATAGGTCGGACGGATGATTATCAGCGGGCACTGACGGAGCTGGACCGGATCAAGAGCTGGCTACGCTAAGTTATTTCAGAAACGCTTTCACAATCCCCTTCAGCGAATAGACTTCATTAGGATTGGCGGTGCCGAGGATAATGCCGCGGCAGGCTTGCTTCAGGAATCTGCTCTTTTCGACTCGTCGCGCGATCAGGTCATTCACCCAGCCATATTTGAGCCATCGTTCGGTTTTTCTGTATCCAGAGAAAAGTTCATCAAAGCTGTTGTGCATAGAGATGACGGCGGGTTCAAAGGCCGGAGCTTCACCACTTAAGATTATTGCGGCGTGGTCTGCCGCGATCTGGGCGGATCGCATGGCAGTGCCGATCCCTTCGCCGGTGAAAGGGAAGGTGGTGCCGATGGTTTCGCCGATTGCGCATATCCGTTCGCGCGAGATCAAGTCACTCGGTCCGAACGAGGTGCGGATCCCTGCGCCGGTCAGATGCGAGATCAGTTTCCCATTGGCGAGAAGCTGCTGCATGGGGGGGAAATCCGCGCAAAAGCGGTCGAACATGGTACGAAGTTTTCGGCCGGCATCGGGCTGACCATGCAGAAGCATGCCGCATCCGACATTGTATCTCCCGTTGCCGAGCGGGAAGATCCAGGCATAGCCGGGGCGGAGTTCTCTGTCATACGAAAGGATGCCATGCGGGAGAGTTGATTCCGATTCCAGATAACATCGCATGGCGAGAGCATCGGGGTGAGGGTCGGCCACCAGGCCAAGTTTGTGAGCGGTGTCGACTTGTGATCCGGTTGCGATAAGACAGAGTCTGGCACGGATCAATTGGCCGGTATCGAGATGTAATGCCGCATGGTCGGATTCGTGGGTGACAATCGTTACGGTAGCGTGACAGATAGTGGCGCCTGACTGGTGAGCATGGCGCGCAAGGAGGGTATCCAGCTGTCTGCGCGGGAGAGTGAGATATTCTGCATCGATATCAAAGGAATATCGGCCGGGACTATAAATGCGCATAGAGTTGAGCGTATGTCCGGCCTGTCGAACCTGATCGAGCGGGCCGAGCTTGTCGAGCATGGCGATTGCATCGGGAAGGAGAACATCGCCACAGACTTTGTCACGCGGGATGTGGTGACGTTCGAGGAGGAGAACGGAGAAGCCATGCTTAGCGAGGAGTGTGGCCGCGGTTGTTCCCGCGGGACCGGCACCGATGATGGCGATATCCCAGAGCTGATCGGGGAGTTGGTGAATGGAGAGTTGCATGCGAGAATGGTAGGGGGAGAAAAGGAGGGGAGCAAGTGTGAAGTACTGGGGGAGATGAATGCAGGGGGTTGCTTCGAAGGCCGGAGGTGGGGTGGTGCATGAAAGTGAAAGCCGGGCCGGCCTTCTCGCAATGACGATGTGACCCGCAATGAGGATGTGGGGGGAGTTGCTTCGAAGGCAGGAGGCAGGGTGGTGCATGTAAGTGAAAGTCGGGCCGGCCTTCTCGCAATGACGATGTGACCCGTGATGAGGATGTGGGGGGAGTTGCTTTGAAGGCCGAAGGTGGGGTGGTGAAAGAATGTGGAAGTCGGGCCGGCCTTCTCGCAATGACGATGTGGTCCGTGATGTGGATGTGGGGGGGTGCTTCGAAGGCCGGAGGTGGGGTGGTGCATGAATGTGAAAGTCGGGCCGGCCTTCTCGCAATGACGATGTGGCAAGCAATGAGGATGTGACCGCGATGAAGATGTGGGGGGAGTCGCGCATTGGGCCGTCAGGTCACACTTCGCGTCGGGTGTAGATATCGTCTGATGAATCGAGTAGCCGATTGAGAATGGCCGCGAAGCAGGACCTGACGGAACTTGCGCCTGAATTTACGGGCAGAAGTGGACTTCTACTTGCAAGAAAGAAAAACCGTCGCCCTGAGCGAAGTCGAAGGGCGACGGTAAGAAAATCAAAGGAGTCTCGCTAGCGGACATCGTAGCGGAGGAAGGCGAAAAATGCGCCGGCGAAGGCGAGCAGGCTGTAGAGTATCAGCAAGCCAGAATCGACGACAATCCCCTCGATCGTTTTTCCCAATTGTTGGATGGGATGAACGAAGGCAGGCATGTCGGAGAGGTCCAGTGTTGCCTGGTCGCGGGGACTCGAGAAGGACATCCCTTTATCCGAGGAGAATGAGATCGAAATCCCGCCCGGTGTGTCGCCGGTTTTGGTGTTGCTGTATTCGACAAACTCGGTGCGATACGTGTTAAGCGCATCTTCGTACCGTCGCTTCAGATCAAGATCGGTTCCGGCCAGAGACATAGCAGCGAGCTGATAAGCGGAGGCCGGGGAAACGCGCGAAAGCGAGAACGCGAGCTGTTCCTGGACGGTGCGGCGCTGAGAGAGATCAGCGTAGAGTTTCAGTTCATATTCATTGATGCTGTTTTCGACCAACTGACGGAGCGAGTCCTGCACCTGCAGGTGAGTCCACATGGCATCCTCGGTCATCGAATCAGGCTGTTCGGAGCGGTTGCTCGTGAAGAGGCTGTCGAGCGATTGATGGAAGGTGTGCCATTTATCTTTGGCGAAGGCGTCGCGCGCTCCCTGAATTTCGGCGACTGAGGGGACACGGACCATCTGTCCGGCGGCCAACACTCCGGCGCGAGGGATGATCAGGACAAAAAGCACCCAGACAACCAGCGAGACCAGAAACGAAACCGAGGATCTGCGGGTGAGTGCAGAGATCAGCAGGCCGATCACGATAAACGTGGTGAAAAAGAGGAGAGACACGAGCATCAGCAGGCCGATCCTGATCCAGTGCTCGGTGGTCAACGAGACACCAGCCAACAGGACCATAAGCAAAGAAAGCAGGAGAGCGAGAAAAATGGGTGTCACCAGGCCGAGCCATGCGCCGATTCCCTTCGCAAGGAGATATTGCGCGCGGGGGACGGCGTTCGAGAAAACGAGCAGCAGGGTGCCGGATTCTCGTTCACCGCAGATGGCGTCATAGGTAAACAGCACCGCCAGCAGTGAAAGGACGACGGTGACAATGAAGGCGAGATCGACAAAGCGAAAGACGGCGAAGATCGGGTCCTCGGAGTAGGCGCTGTTGCGCAGGCGGGGGGCGTTATCCTGGTTGATCCCGGCCCAGCGACCGATATCGTAGGTCAATCCCGAGACAAATATCTGCATCGGGTCGGGGGTGCGGAATGCTTTGGTCTGAATATTCCGGAAGGAGCTGGTTTCGCGGACCTGTTGGTCGGCCAGCGCCTGGGCGGTTTCGTATTGTTTGACCGAGGATTTGTATTCTGATATCCCGATGAAAACCGAAAGGAGCAGGAGAAAGGCGCAGACGCCAAATGTCACTGCGAATTTCGGGCTCAGCAGGATCGACTTGAGTTCTTTTTGCATCAATATAGTGAACATCCGCTACCTCCTAGCGCACATCGTATCTGAAAAAGGCCACGACCGAGCCGGCGAAAAAGATCAGGTTGAAGAATGCCAGCAAGCCGATATCAAAAAACGCGCGTCCGAAAAGTTCGCCAAGCGCCGGCTGTTGGAAGCTGAATCCGGGCAGTTCGGTAGGGTCGATCTCTTTCGGTTTTTCCGCATTATCGTCGCGCATGATCATGACGATCCGGCCGCTCGGATTGATGCCGGTCTTTTCTTTGAGGAATTTGGCGTAGTCGGTCTGATAGGACATTGCCTGTCGGTAGTATTCATCTTTGAGCGTCATGTCTGTACCGGCCAGTGACGACGCGGCCAGGGTGAACGAGGCAGAGGGGGAGATCCGCGCAATGGCAAAGCTGAGCGCCTGTTGTACCTGCTGGCGGTTGAAGCGGTCCTCGTTAAGCCGATTGCCGAACTCGGAGAATCGTTTGTCGCGGGCATCGGCGAGTGAATCCATAAAACGATTGAATTGCCCCATCATCGCCTGCGGATCAAACTGGTCACCCTCCGTGGCGCCGGTCGGTTTGAACTGCGACATGGAGGTGCGGTCCTCGGTCATCAGTTGCGAGCCGAGTTTCGCTTTTTGCGAGTTGATCTCATCCACCGAGGGGACCTCGACCATTCTTCCGGCGAGCAGAACCGAGGCGCGTGGAATGATCAGGACCGAGGCGATCCAGATAACCAGGAGCATCAGGAAAGAACTCGAGGTTCGCTGGGTGAAGGCGGAGACCATCACCGAGAGGGTGAGGAATGCGCCGACAAAGAGGATTCCGGTCAGGAAGATCATACCGAGGCGGAGCCAATCGGAGCCGGCCATCGGGATCCCCATGATCGGATAGATCAGACTCCCAACGCAGAGGGCCAGCAGGAGAGGGATGGTCAGGGCGAAAAACGCGCCGATCAATTTGCCCAGAATGTAGGTGGCACGCGGGACTCCATTGCTGAACGATAGTCGAAGGGTGCCGCGTTCTTTCTCGCCGGAAATGGCATCGTATCCCAGGAGTATCGCCAATAGCGAGAGAACGACCTGAAAGAGGAACTCGAGGTCGAGGAAGCGGAAGACGGCAAAGACAGGGTCATCACCGTAGCGGCTTCCCTGGGCATTCAATTCACCGCGGCCGCGGACCTCGGTGGTTCGTCCGATGTCGTTGGAAACTCCGCCAACCAGCGAGGCGAGCGGGTGGGGTGGGAGAAAGATGCGGTGTTGCTGGACGGAGAACCAGTCGGTGAGGCCCTCCATCTGGCGGAGGTTCTCAGTTTTGGCGGCCTCGTACTGGGACTGGCTGGTCTGAAAATTTAGTGCGCCAGTGACAAAGCAGAGGAGAATCAGAACAGCGCAGGCGCCGAAGGAGATGGCGAACTTACTTGAGCCGACAATATCGCGAATCTCTTTTTCAATGATCGTTCGCAGCATATCGATCTCCTAAGCTGCCACTTCGGCGTTGGAGTGTCCGGCCATGTATTGCATGTAGAGCCGTTCGAGGTCCTGGCCGACCAAGTTGGCGGCTGGTTCCTGCATCACGATGCGGCCGTTGTTCATGATGGCGATGACATCGGAGATCTCCTTGGCGCGGAAGATGTCATGAGTGGACATCAGGATCGCCTTCCCTTCGCTGCGCAAAGAGGCGAGCAGTTGCTGGAACTCAAACCCGGCTTTGGGGTCGAGACCGGAAGTTGGTTCATCAAGCAGGATGGCGGGGGCATCTTTGAGAATGGCGATAGCGATGCCGGATTTCTGGCGCATCCCTTTGGAGAATCCTTTGAGCCGTTTGTTATGCGCTTCCTCGGCAAGGCCGACACGCAGGAGAACGCGGCGGTAGTCATCCTCGGTATAGTGGGTTTTGCCGCCAAGTCGGGCAAAGTAATCAAGGTTCTGGATCGCCGTGAAGTTGGGATAGAGCATGACGTTTTCGGAGACGTAGGAGACATGCTGTTTGGCGAGGAGCGGCTCTTTGTGGGTGACAATGCCGTTGATGCGGGCCTCGCCCTCGGTCGGCTCGATGAAATTGAGGAAGAGATTTATCGTGGTGGTTTTGCCTGCGCCATTGGCGCCGAGCATGGCAAATATCTCGCCCGGACGGACAGCAAAGGAGACATGGTCGAGCGCGAGCACGCCATCTTCGTATCGTTTGGTCAGGTTGACCGCTTCAAGGAGCGGCGCGGTTCCGGAGTCGTTCTGCATTCTATACCTCTCTATCCGTTACTTGCGTGATAACCGAATGCCAAAGATGACCACCACCGCGACCAGGCCGAGGATCAGGAGGACCACTAGCGTGATGCCGATGATGTTGCTCGACGGGAGGATTTCGATGGTGACCGTTTTGTCTTCGCTGATGACCGGTTGTCCGGAAGACATACCGGAACTTCGCAGGCGAACTTCGTATTTGCCGGCGGCGATATCTTCGGGGGGAGTGAAGGTAAAAGTGAGCCGGCCTTCCTCGCCGATCCCCAATGATTGTAAGACTGCCGGTTCGACCGTCTTGCTCCAGTTAAGCGGGACATCCGCTTTGATCTCCACGTTGTCGAGGCGATTGCTCCCCTCGTTGACGCAATCGACCGTGAAGGTGACGGATTCATCGGCATGAATCGCGTGGAAGAGTTGATTCGATCGAACCAGCAGTTTGCCTTTGCCGCGGGGGACCAGTTCGAGGCGGACAAACCCAACTCCGAGGGCCTCGATCTGGTCGGCGGTCCATTCTTTATCCTGGATGCCGGTCAGTTCGGCGATGCGGTCATGCGGAATAACCACTACATAGAAGGGGATCGGCTGATCCATCAGGACGGCATCGTTGGGACGATCCGGCAGTGTGATCTCGAGCGCTGCTCGTTTGGTGTGGGTGCTTTCCGTGAACTTGAGCTGACTGAGTCTGGCCGAGCCAGCCGGGTCTTTGAAGAAGCGGCTGATAGATTTCGGGAGATTGGCAACCTCAAGGCTGAACGTATTACCGACGCCACTGAAGAGTTCGAGCGTCAGGTCGTAGGTCGCGGTCTTGCCAAGTTCGACCTCCTGGGAGAACTGCTCGGACTGGACATTGACCTTGTTGGAGGAAGCATCCTTCTGGAGGAAGATCTTCATCGACCGAGAGGAGCCGTTGCCGTAGATAAGATAGACGGTGACAGCATCGAGATCCTGCAACAGGGTGAAATCTACCGTTTGCGGCGAACCGTGGCGCAGTTCCGGAATTTTCGCTTCGTAGGGTTGGCTGATGATGGAGCTCTGGTCGTTCAGAATGGAGACATAGACATTGGGGATGACATCGGGCTGAAGAGACCGGAAGAGTTCATCATCGATATTAAGCAGTTTCTGAAATTCCGCATTGCCTCCGGAGGTGTTGTCCAGCGTGATCCTGACATGGCGCGCGCCATCCTTGGCGTAATACTTGATCGCCGACTTGACCGAGATGTACTGCTCTTCGAAGAGCACGGCCAGCAGCGACTGCTGGTAGTTGACCTCAGCATCGCTGAGGCGGCTCTTGATCTGGTCGAGTTCCGACCGGGAGATCAGTTGGCGATCGAAGAGATCTTTCTGTCGGTCGTACTCCGCTTTCAGCAATTCGTAGGACTCCTTGGCCCGTTTGAGGCCGAGGAGCCGATACTGGTCATCGCGCTGATTGAAGGCGGTGGTCGCCTGGCCGAACGATTCGGGCGTCAGGGTGACGAGCGACAGGACAAGGATGGAGAGGATCTGGCAGATGCGGTTCATGCGTGGCTCAGCCCTTCTTGATAACGGTGCGGAATTGTGATTCCTGCTTGGTGAAAGTAGCTTTCAGTTCCTTGCCGTCATGCAAGACGGTAATGGTGACCGGGTCGCCGATCTTGATCGCATCGAAGGCGGATTCAAATTCGGCAACGGTGGTGACTGGCTTATCCTGCAAGTGGGTGATGATGTCACCTTGTCCGATGGCGGCGTCGCCAAGGATGGATTTCGCGTGGGGCATTTTGCCGGCCACGACAATGTCCTTACCCTTGTTGCCGATCATCAGTCCGGTGCCGCCGACAGCAGTGACATTCTCGACGCTGGGGTCGATTTGTATCGAGTGGGAGCCTTGCGCTTCCCAATTCTGGCCGGCATCACCCTCGGAGACGATCATTTTTCGCTGTGGGAGTGATTCCGGGTCTGCCTTCTTGACAGTGACCATCATCATTTTCTCGCCGCGCTTGATCCCCATTTTCAGGTCCTGGCCGATCTGGAGGCTGTCATACAGAGCGGAGATCTCTTTGGATGACCCGATCTTTTTGCCGTTGGCCATCATGATGATGTCTCCCTGCTGCAGGTCGACAGACGCGTAGGCTTTCGGGCGGGACTGGGCGGGGGAGATAGCCTCGACAGTGACCTTTCCTTCGCGTTCAATGGCCACCATGCCGACCTCGGGGAGCATCCAGAGCTGGCCGGGTTCACCCATGATGCGCATTTCGTGGCGCGGCTGTTTTTCTTCCTTGGTTTGGGCGGTAGTCGTTAGAGCCGTTACGGCGAGAGAAAAGAGCAGCCATCCAATTGTCTTGAGCATGTTAGTTCCTCCTGTTGTGCTTTGAGCTACGGGAGAAGGTAGGGGGCGAGTTGCAGGTTGCGAAGTTAACTTCTGTTAGCGGATGTTAAGAGATGTTAAGCCTGTGGATTTTGTTGAGAGAGCACGTATATTAGAGCATGCATCTCTCGCGACACATAGTCAGCGCGATCATTGTGTTGATCGTACTCTCCCTCGCCGGCCTGGTGATGGTGCAGTCGTTTTTGCTCAGCAATGCCCGCGAATTGGAAGAACAGGCTTTTCAGCGGAATGTCCTGGCCGCGTTGAATGCCGCCACACAGAAGCTGGAGACGGGCGAAACTGCGCGGCGGATCGTGATCACCATGGGGGCACAGTTCAGCGGGGTCGATTCACTCGGCAAATCGATGCTGTCAATCCAGGAGTCGATGGTCGCGCATACGGCAGTCGGGGTCTGGACGTCCGATAGTTTGTCATGGCGGGAGAATGTCGAGAGCGACACCAGACTGTTCAATCGGGAGGTGCATCCGCCGATCCCGCCGGTTGAAATGGAGGAGCGGGCGATACGGTATCGCGTGCCGGAAAAGCAGCATGTCCGGATCGTGGCATTTTCGGCGGTGAGCGGCCGGGACACGACACTTGTGGATACGGTCAAACTTCCGGGGGACTATCGGATCGAACTGACGGATTCATCTTTTGCCGCCCAGAGCTACATTTTCAAGTTTGCCAATGATTCATCCTCGATACTCCTGCATGTGGACAGCACATTCAAAAGCAAACTTCCGCCAACTTCGCTGGAGTTGGGGAAAAAGAGCGAGATGGTCAGTCGGGTGGTGAACAATCTGGTCTTTGCGGAGATGGAACCGATCGAACGTCGGGTCGACTACCCGAAACTTGATTCCGTACTCGGGATCACCCTGCGTGAGTCGGGGATAGACCTGGCGTATGCGTTCGGCGTGATCGGGAATAATGACTCACTGCGCATGGCGCGGCCATCTCAGTATCGGGAAGAACTGCAGGCATCGCCGCTTCGGTCGCGGCTATTCCCTAATGATCTTTTTGCGGCCGCGAACGAGCTGGTGGTTTATTTCCCGGAGGAACGGTCTTTCATCTGGCAGCAGGTGACGCCGCTACTGGTAGCGACAATGGTTTTCATGCTGATCATCACGCTTTGCTTTGCCTATACGATACGGACGATCATGCGGCAGAGGAGATTTGCCGAGCTGACGGTGGATTTCATCAATAACATGACGCATGAATTCAAGACGCCGATCTCGACTGTCAACCTGGCCGCCGAAGCGTTGCTGAAGTCCGAGCCGGGGGCGGAGAGTAAGACGGTGCGCTACGGCAAGATGATCCTGGATGAAAATCAACGGATGCGAAATCAAGTTGATAAGATCCTGCAGATGGCGGTACTGGAAGAGGGAGATTTTGAACTGAGCCTATCGGATGTTGACCTGCATCAGGTGATCGGGAAAGCGGCGGAGCATCTGAGCCTGCATGTAGAGCATCGAGACGGCAAGGTGGATTGTCGACTTGAGGCGCCGCACCATATCGTCAAGGCAGACCCGGTACATTTGAGCAACATCATCAGCAATATTCTGGATAATGCCAACAAGTACTCGCCGGAACATCCACAGATAACGATCAGTACGCGAAACGGCGATGGCGGCGTATTTGTGCGGATATCGGATAACGGTATCGGGATCCGGGAGAAAGATCTGAAACAGGTGTTCGACAAATACTACCGGGTACCATCGGGGAATATTCACAATGTGAAGGGATTCGGTCTCGGGCTGGCGTATGTCAAGTTGATGGTGGAGGCGCATTCCGGACGGATCCGGATAGATAGTCAGTTCGGAAAAGGGACGGATGTGGAAATATATCTGCCGGTGGTCGAGTCAGTGGAGCAGGACGGATGAACGAAAAGATCCTGTTACTCGAAGATGACGCCAACCTTGGTTCGATCCTGCAGGAGCATCTGCAGATGCAGGGGTATGGAGTGACGCTCTGTACGAATGGGATCGACGGGATCAACGCATATCGCGGGGGGCATTTTGCGCTCTGCCTGGTGGATGTGATGATGCCGAAGATGGACGGGTTCACGTTCGCCCGGGAGATCCGTTCGACCGATGACCAGACGCCGCTGATCTTCCTGACGGCGAAATCGCTGAAAGAAGATAAGATCGAAGGGTTCAAGATCGGATGCGATGATTACCTGACCAAGCCGTTCAGTATTGAAGAGCTGTTGCTTCGGATCCAGGCGATCCTGAAACGTGCAGGTGGGAAGAGCCGGGATGACTCAACTATTTCGCAGTTCGTGATCGGCGGGTATCAGTTTGATGCGACGAGACAGCTCCTTCGATTCAAGGAGAAGCAATACAAGTTGACGCCAAAGGAAGCTGAGCTACTGAAGCTGCTCTGTCTGCATATGAACGAAACGCTGGAGAGAGAAGTGGCGCTGAAAAAGGTCTGGGGGGATGACAACTATTTCAGCGGGCGGAGTATGGATGTGTTTGTGTCGCGGTTGCGGAAGTATTTCAAGGATGATCCGCGAGTGGAGATCATGGGGATACATGGGAAGGGGTTCCGGTTGATAGTGAGCTAGAGGGGATACTTTTTTGGGCTTCGACTGCGCTCAGCCCAATTGACAATTCAATTGTCTTCATAGAAACGTTCAATCAAAAAGTCTATCTCTCAACCGAGAGGGGCAGAGGTTGCTTCAAAGTCACGGAGGTCAGATTTGTGCTCGAGCGAGCTCGGTGGCCGCGACTTTTCGCAATGACAGGTTGGGTACAATTGTCACAAAGAGGGATATGGCATAAAGACGATTAGGTGGAAAACAAAAAGGCCGACGGAAGTCGGCCTTTCATGTTTTGGAGGGAAGCGGTATGTTATTCGCCGGCGCGGAAGATCCCCATGACGTTGCCATCGGGGTCGGAGAACCAGGCGAATGCGCCCATGCCGGGGATGGGAGTCGGGGGAAGAATCGTTTTCCCGCCGAGCGATTCAGCTTTGTTAAGGCTGGCCTGCAGATCCTCGACCTGGACATAAATAGTCACATACGGGTGTCCGCCGGGTGGGACGGAGGAGACTCCGCCGCCGATGGAGTTTGGGCCGGTCGGGCTGACCATGCCATAGTCGCCGCCTTCGCCGAAAAGTTGATATTCCCAGTCAAAGAGTTTGCCATAAAAATCGCGCAGTTTGCCGCCGTTGTGGCCGGCGATTTCGAAATGTACGACCGGTTTTGACATCAAGGTGTCTCCTTCTCTACTGTTTCGTTCGGTTATGCAGTTCTGGTCCGTACCTGACCGTACCGCTGAGTGATATATCCAAGAATAAGTCCGACCAGAGAACCCGGGATCATGATCTCCAGCCAGTAATGACTGCCGTCTTCATTGGGCATCGCCGCAATAAGGAAAGCGAGGAAGAGGCCAACCGCAAAGCCAACGACCAGTCCGAGTGGGAGTGAGTTGTATTTCTTTGCGACATAGCCAATAATTATACCCGCGATCATCCCTTTGACGGTCGAGCCAATGACAATGCCGACGATCATCGGGGCGGCCTCGGGGGTGAAGAGCGCGGTGAGGCCATCGAGGGCACCCAGTATCGCGCCAAAGAGCAAGCCAAGTAACGGCTTAGACATGTTATTCCTCCTGCAATGAATAATTGGTGGTTGTCTTCTCTACTGCTCTATTACGCGTGGCGCGAATTTCCTTTAAATCTGCAAGAAGAAAAAAATCAGGTACCGCACCAACATATAGCCAAAGAGAATAAACAAAATCACTTTGTTGCGACCGGCCCATCGCGAGGTGATCTCCCAGATCGACTCTTTATAGGCGGTCACCGGTTCGTTGTCCAGATAACGAGCGATATCGCGGGAAAGATCATTGGCTGATTGATACCGCTCAGATCTTTCGGTTCGAAGAGATTTGAGGCAGACCGCTTCAATCCGTTTGGGGATCGATCGCTGCAGCTCGCGGGGGGGAAGAAGTCGCCCGGATGTTTCGTCCTTCAACGGGTGTTTGCCTGTCAGCAGGAAATAGAGAATGGCGCCGAGTGAATAGATGTCTGATCGCTGATCAATGAGCGACGGATCGCCGCTGGCTTGCTCGGGGGACATGTAGGCAGGAGTTCCCATAACGGCACCAGAGTCAGTGATGGCGGGGTTATCCTTCTTAAGAAGCGAAGCCTGACGGGGAGTGAGTCCAACCGTGTTCTCCATCTTCAGCGATGTTGCAAGACCCCAATCCAGGACGAGCACTTCGCCAAATTGCCCGACCATGATATTGGCGGGCTTAAGGTCGCGGTGCAAAATTCCGTGGGCATGCACGAACGCGATCGCTTCGACAATTTTCTGAAAGACGCGCAAGAGTTCGGGAGGCGCAGTAACTGTTTTGCGATAGTGGGCCAGTGTTTCGCCGGAGACATACTTCATTACATAAAAAACGCGGCCATCGGCAAGCCGACCGACATCGTGAATCGGGACTATCGCCGGGTGTTCAAGTTGAGCGACGACCTTGGCTTCGCGCAACATGCGGTCAGCCAACTGGCCGGAGGTATCGGGAAGGGTGAGGAGCTTGAGCGCGACTTTGCGGTCAAGTTCGGTATCGTGAACGAGGAAAACAGTTCCCATCCCGCCGGCGGCTACTCTTTCGAGCAGACGATACTTCGTGCCGGTCAGATCGGGAGATTCGACCAGGGTGCGAAGATGTTCCAGCTTTTTGTTGGAGAGGTTATTCATGCCAGCTTGATCCCGAGTACAGCCATTACTTCTTCGCGATACTCCTGCTCATTGGAGGTCAGCTCCGCGATAGTATCGAGGACGGTCTGGCGGAATTGGCGCCGTGCCCAGGCGAGATAATTGGTGACGGTGGCTTCGTTGAGCGCGTGTTGTGCAGCCATGTCCGCATATGAGAGGCTGTTGTTGTCGGCGAGGTCGTAAGCTTCGAAGAGTTGAAAGTGTATTTGTTTCTCCTCAGTTTCGCACAACAACCTGAATTTGTGAATTGCCAGTACCAGGATGGAGCGAACCCATTCGCGGTCGAAGATCTGGTCCGGTTGGTATTGCGGTCCGGCGGCAATGGTAGCGATTTCCCGCTCGGCTGAAGCGAAGTCGAGCGAGGTGTGCTCATATTCGCCGCCTCGCTTGATCCGTTCGGAGGCCGTCTGTGCTTTCATGACTGAGCGGTCGAGGCAGGTACGCAGGAAAGTGCGAAAGCGGGCTTTGGACGGATCGTAATCAGTGAGGTACTGTTTCTCAAAGGCGGCCAGGAAGAATGACTGGATAAGATCCTGGGCATGTTCGGGCGAGACATTCCAGCGGATGCGCAGATGCTTGTAGGCAGGTCGCCAGTAGACCGAGATGACGGCATCCCAACTGACGCGTCGGCGGTCCGGGTCGCTGTCGCGAAGACCATTGATGGCGGAGAACCGCGTGGTCGGGAAGTGCGATGGATCGTCGGGCAACATATTCCTCTGGTCAGGCAACCGATAATGCCTGGTTCATAATTGTGACGATTAGGTTAGCGGGGTCATCAGGATAATAACATAGCGAGAGGGAAATGTCAAAGTTATGGCGGCGGTACTTTGGCGGACAGGGAGTTGACGATGTCTCATCTTTGTGCAGGAAAGTGCTCAATGTGATTTTGTTCCCATAGTGGGTCGGTTAATTGTGGTATGAAATCATCTATGTTAGGGAACCAGACGGCCGATTTTGCGATTATGGTTGGGAAACAATAGGTATTAGTAACCGTATATCTGACCTTTGGTTGGCTTTGTCGGGAGAAAGCCGGCCCGGTGCGGATGGCCGCCTGAAGGGTAATTCGGCAAAAGACAATATAGCAACGAGGTATCGTGTGATTCGCTTCTCATTTGTCATCCTGATATTGGGTCTATTCTCACTCATGCTTTTCGGGGTCTCCGGCTGTTCGAAAGACCAGACCGCCGGGGCGTTTACGCCTCCGCCAATGCCGGTGGAGACAGCGACCGTGGAAGCGAAGACAGTGGTCGATCGATTTGATGCGGTCGGGACTATCGAGGCGATCAACTCGGTGACGATCGTCTCGGAGATCGATGGACTGGTCAAAGCGGTACCCTTTGACGAAGGGTCATCGATCAAGAAGGGGGAGTTGATCGTGCAGTTGGATGATTCACAGCTTAAGGCAGACCTGGCCCGGGCCGAAGCGATCCGCGATCAACAGAAGGTCACGTATGATCGAGTGAAAGAACTCTCGGACCGTGGCGCAGTTTCCCCACAGGAACATGATAACGCGTTGGCGAATTTGAAAGTTGCTGAGGCAGATGTTGATCTGGCGAAAGCCCGTCTGGACAAGACCCGCATTGTTGCGCCGTTTGACGGTGTAATCGGAGCGCGCAAGATAAGCCCTGGTACGTTTCTGCGAGCGGGTGGTTCATTCGGGACAAGCAGCGCCATTGCTGATCTGGTACAGCTTTCGCAGCTCAAAGTGACATTCTCCGCGCCAGAGCGGTTCTTCTCGATGCTGAAACGGAAGGCAGAGGTCACGGTCACGACCAGCGCGTATCGAGATCAGGCAGTGAAGGGGACGATCGAAGTGATCGAGCCGATGGTTGATCCCTCGACGCGCAGTGCGATGATCACAGCGCATATCGAAAACCCGGAGTACCGGTTCCGCCCGGGCATGTCGGCCAATATATCGGCGGTTCTCAGCACGCGGGATAACGCGCTGCTGGTGCCGGATGAAGCAATCTTCGCTGAAGGAGACCAGATGCTGGTCTTTGTGGTGAAGCCGGATTCAACCGTGGGGCGAGCGGTGATCAAGATAGGAAGCCGCCAGCCGGGGACAGTGGAGATATTGTCAGGGCTGGAAGTAGGGCAGATGGTAGTTTCAGCCGGGCACCAGAAGTTATATGAGGGGGCGAAAGTGATGCCAATACCGCATCAGGCGGCGGGCGCGGCGCAGGTGCAGGGAGGCGTGCAGTGAAGTTATCTGAAATATCGATCCAGCGACCCGTTCTGGCGCTGGTTTTTAGCTTAGTCATTATTTTGCTCGGGGCGGTGGCATTCAGTCGCCTTCCGGTCCGAGAGTATCCGGATATCGATCCGCCGATCGTTTCGATAACCACTTTCTATCGAGGCGCAAGCCCGAACGTGATCGAGACGGAGATCACCGACGTACTGGAAGAGCAACTCTCGACGGTGGAAGGGGTCAAGACGCTGACCTCATCGAGCCAGGAGCAGGGGTCGGTTGTTACAGTCGAGTTCGAACTCGGTAAAGATGTCAATGAAGCGGCCAACGATGTACGCGACCGTGTATCGCGCGTGCGCGGCTTATTGCCGCGAGAGGCCGATGACCCGATTGTCGAGAAAGTTGATGTCAACGCGCAGCCGATCGTCTGGATCGCGCTGTCGAGTACACGTCATTCCAACCTGGAATTGACGGATGTTGCTGATCGAATCCTGAAAGAGCGGATCCAGCGGTTGCCGGGGGTAGCCTCGGTTTTTCTCGGTGGAGAGCGTAGATATGCGATGCGTGTCTGGCTGGATGCCCAGCGCATGGCTTCGCGTGGATTGACCGCCAATGATGTCGAAAACGCGATCCGTCGCGAGAACGCCGAGATCCCGGCCGGACGAGTCGAGGGAAGCGGACGTGAGTTCTCTGTTCGGACACGCGGCGATCTGGTAACGGCGGAGGAGTTCGGCGCGATCATCGTCCGTCAGGCGGGGGATGAGACCGTGCGGCTTCGCGATGTCGCCCAAGTGGAGCTGGGTGCTGAGGATGAGCGGACAGCGGTTCGATACAACGGATTGCCGGCGATCGGCCTCGGGATCATCAAGCAACAGAAGGCGAGTACGATCGACGTTGCCGAGGTGGTCGTTAGTGAATTACCCGAACTGACCAAACTGGTTCCCGAGGGGATGACGCTGGAAGTGGCATACAACTCGGCGACCTTCATTGAAGATTCGATCGATGAAGTGGCTGAGACGTTGCTGATCGCGTTCCTGTTGGTGGTGGCGGTGATCCTGCTCTTCCTGAAGAGCATTCGCGCGACGATCATTCCGACTTTCGCGATCCCGGCCTCGATCATCGGCGCGTTTGCGCTGGCCTACTTTTTTGGATTCACCATCAACATCCTGACGCTGCTGGCATTGGTGCTGGCGATCGGTCTGGTGGTGGATGACGCGATCGTGGTCCTGGAGAACGTTTACCGTCATATGGAGATGGGGAAGAACCGCCGGCAGGCAGCAATCGATGGATCCAAGGAGATCGGGTTCGCCGTATTGGCGACGACGATCACGCTGGTGGCGGTGTTTGTGCCGCTGGCATTCCTGGAAGGAAATGTCGGGCGACTATTCAACGAGTTTGGATTGACCGTAGCGGTTGCGGTGTTGATCTCCGGTTTTGTGGCGTTGACGCTGACGCCGATGCTTTGCTCGCGGATGTTGCAGCCGCTCCATTCCGGAAAGCAGAATTTTGCGTCGCGTTCGTTTGATGCCTTCTTCGACTGGCTTGATCGGTTCTATCGTGGGACATTGAAGTGGGTGCTGGGCCATCGCGCCCTGTCGACGGCGTTTGCGCTTGTATTGATCGTGATCGGCGCGACGATGTTGAAATTCATCCCGTCGGAATTGGTACCGACCGAGGACCGCGGTGTGGCGTTTGGTATCGTGCTGGCGCCGGAAGGGGCGACGCTTGAATATACCGACCGCTATATGCGGCAGGTCGAAGAGCAATTGCTTGCGCTGCCGGAGCGAGATGGGCTGTTCACCGCCACCGGACTGGGATTTGGCGGACCGGGACGCGTCACGAATGGATTTGTTTTTCTTGAGCTGAAACCGCGGGCTGAGAGAAATCGAACACAGCAGGAGATTGTGGCGGAGATGTTTCCCCGACTGCTGGGTATACCGGGTGTGCTGGCGTTCATGATCAACCCGCCATCGCTTGGCCAGGGGTTTGAATCACCGGTGCAGTATGTGCTCCAGGGGGACAGCTATGAGGAGTTGCAGCAGGGAGTAGGGATCATGATGTCCAAAGCGCAGCAGCTTGGGTATCTGATCAACCTGGATACGGACCTTCGCCTCAACAAGCCGCAGCTTGATATTACGATCGACCGCGATCGCGCGGCCGGATTGGGAGTGTCGGTGACCGATATCGGCGCAACGCTGGAGACCTATTTGGGTGGACGCGTGGTGACCAACTTCAAGCGCGCAGCCAAGCAGTATGATGTGATCACGCAGTTGCGTCCATCGGATCGGGCAACGCCGGAGACGATATCAGAGTTGTATGTGCGCGGCAATGGCGGCCTGGTGCAGTTGGCGAACGTGGTGAATATTCGGGAAACAGTGGCGCCAAAAGAACTGAACCACTTTAACCGGGTGCGTTCGGCGACGATCAGCGCGAATATCGCTCCGGGGATGACCTTGGGGAAGGCGCTGGATGATCTGGACCTGATCGCGGCGACCGATCTGCCGCCAGCGATCAAGACGGCGTTGAACGGGCAGTCGCGCGAGTATCGCGATTCAAGCTCCGCGCTCTACTTCCTCTTCCTGTTTGCAGTGGTCTTTATCTTCCTGGTATTGGCGGCGCAGTTTGAGAGCTTTATTCATCCGCTGACGATCCTGTTGTCGGTGCCATTGGCGGTGGTTGGGGCGCTGGTGTCGCTCTTCCTGTTTGGACAGACGATCAATATCTACTCACAGATCGGGTTGATCATGTTGATCGGATTGGTGACCAAAAATTCGATTCTGATAGTCGAGTATGCCAACCAGTTGCGGGAGTCCGGCAAGTCGGTCTATGACGCGATCACGGAAGGGGCGGCGATTCGACTTCGGCCGATCCTGATGACGTCGTTTGCGACGATCTTCGGCGTGTTGCCTATCGCCATTGGATTGGGTGCAGGCGGAGAAGCACGTCAGCCGTTAGGGATCGCGGTGGTTGGTGGAATGTTGTTCTCGACCTTCCTGACTTTGGTGCTGGTGCCGGTGGTGTATACCTTGCTCGCGCGCTTCACCAAGGAATCGGAGCCGGTGACCGAGCATGCGAAAGCTAAGCCGCATGGCCAGCCAGTTACTGATGCGCATGGGTTGGTAACGGAATAATACCCTCATCCGCCACTTCGTGGCACCTTCTCCCAATGGGAGAAGGAATTACCTGAGCTCATGAGAATAAAAAAAGCCCCGCTGATGCGGGGCTTTTTCTTAGTTGGCGGTAGCAGAAACTAGTACTTCACGCCGCAACCATAGGGAGCGGAAGTCTTGACGGCAACCGGCTTGCCGGCCATGGCGGCATCAAGCGCGGCTGCGACATAGTTGGTCGAGGTCTTGATGTCATCCGGGTTCGGCGACGGCGTGTTGTCGATCGCGCCGGCATAGATCAAAACGCCTTCCGGGTTGATGACATACATGTTCGGCGTGGTTTTGGCGCCGTACAACTTGCCGACTTTACCATCGGTGTCGATCAGATAAGCGGAAGCGCTGTGTCCTTCGGCGGTGATCCGATCGGTCAGTTCTTTACCTTCGAAGTATCCCTGTTTTCCTTTGTTGGAGGAGCAGATGGACAGCCAGACAACTTCCTTCTTGGTGTAAGCGGCCTGAAGCGTCTGCATGTTCTTTGCGCCGTAGTGCTTTTTGACGAACGGGCAATCGAAGTTTACCCATTCCAACACCACAAATTTCCCTTTGAAGTCAGACAGCGAGTGGGTTTTGCCGTTGACATCGGTCAACGTAAAGTTGGGCGCCGCCTTATCGACAGTGGCAGTCTGGACAGTTTCAGGAGCGGTCGCATCCGATGCAACCAGTGCGGTGGACAACATCAGCAGTCCGAGCGCCATAGACAGTAATTTTTTCATGATCTCTCCTTCAGTGGCTCCTCGCCGTGTATGGTTACCTGTCTGGTCGGCGAGTTGTTCGCAGGCAGGTCGGTTATGGAATTCAAAGCTTCGAGGACAATTCCCGGAGTCAAAATTTCTGGCAAAAGAATCGGTTCAGTGGCGGAGTTGTGGTAGAGGACATAGAGGGGGACAGAGTTTCGGCCAAAGCGAGCGAGCGCCTGGGCAATGACCTGATCGCGCGCGGTCCAGTCCGCCTTGAGGGGAACGATTCCGAGATCAAGAAAACGCTGCTGAACATCGGCCGAACTAAAGGCAACTTTTTCATTCACCTGACAACTGAGGCACCAGGCGGCGGTGAAGTCTATAAAGATCGGTTTGCCGGCAGTACGCAATTCTTCGACTCGTTCCGGCGTGAAGGTCTCCCAGGCAATCGCCCCTTTTTCGTTCGAACGGGTGGCGACAGCGACATTTTCGAACGACGCGCCACTAATACCGATGACCAGCGCGGCGGCGGCCAATACAAGAGCAGAACCGCGAGCGAGTAGTTTTGCCCGGGTGGTAGCAACAAGCGTATCCCATCGACCGATAATCCATCCGGCAACGGCCAGAAGGAGCAAGGCGGCCAGGATAAAGATCAGTCCGGCGGTCCCGATCTGGATACCGAGTACCCAGAGGAGCCAGAGCACTGTGGCGAGAAGCACAAAGCCAAGGAACTGCTTGAAGGTCTCCATCCAACGTCCGGGTCTCGGGACATAGCGAAGCAGTTTTGGCGAGGCTGACAGCGCGAGATATGGCGCAGCCATGCCGAGGGCGATTGAGGTGAAGATCAGCATGGCGATCCAGGCTGGTTGCGCCAGCGAATAGCCGAGCGCGGATCCCATAAATGGAGCGGTGCACGGAGTGGCAACGATAGTAGCGGTTACACCATTGAGGAAAGAACCACCAAATCCGGTTTTGCCTGCGGCAACTGCACCAGCGGAGGCGAACGATGTACCAAGTTCAAAGAGGCCAAGCAGATTCAGACCAAACAGAAAAATGAACGAGGTGATGACGACCAGGAAGATCGGCGACTGGAGTTGGAATCCCCAACCCAGTTGTTCGCCACCGGCTTTCAGAAAGAGAAGTGTGCCGGCCAAAAGCCAGAATGAGACCAGTACACCGGCGGTGAAGATCATACCGTGGTGCAGCGGTTTGGTATGGGTAGCATCGGCATGATTCACAAAGCCAAGGATTTTGAGCGACAGGACCGGTAAAACGCAGGGCATTAGATTGAGGATCAGTCCGCCAATGAAGGCGAACAGGATCGCCTGCCAGAAGCTGGTTTCCGTGGTGGTCGCGGTGACAGCGACCGGTTGATCCTCACTGAGAGAGGAAACAAACTGGACATAGCTTTTGGTTGAATCGCTGTTCGTCAAGACCAGCAGACCCTGCAGGCTGTCGGGGCGGTCGATCAGGTATTCGTTTTTGGGGATTGTCAGTTGAACAGATCCATCCACAATCGAGATTGGTTGACTGGCGATATGGTCAATGACGCCGCGATCACCGGAGTAAAATTCTGCTAAGACAAGAGCGGCTGTTGATTTGTCGGGGAGTGGAAAGCGAAGCTGAAAATGAGTACCGTCAAAGTCGGACTGGACCGCAAAGTCGGCTTCCGACGGATATTGAATCGCGGCGAATTTCGGCGCCCAGATAGAATCGGGCTGTAAGTGGTCCGCGACCTCGAGCATCAGGGAGAGTTGGGCATCGCCGGGGACACATTCTTCCCTGCAAACCAGCCAGGAAGCTTTGCCAGACAAGGTTACCGTCTGGCCGACCGCAAGCGTGGGCGGGGGAGTGATCCGGAGCGGGACGATCAATTCGTGCGAGTAGCCATAGGAGGCAAGCGGAGGAGTAATGGTTTTCTCCGGAATGGGCCATCGGATCGGCTCGACGACAAAGCCGTCGGGGAGCGACCAGGTCATTTTGGGAGGAAGGCCGGCATCGCCGGGATTTTGCCAGTAGAGATGCCAGTGGTCATCCAGCGTGAAATGGAGGCCAACCTCAAACGGTTGACCCGGTTGCACGGTGCGGACCGGAGAGACCAGCTCGACCTCGAGGTGGCCGACACGGGTCGGGAGCGCCTGAACAGTCGCCGCCAAAGTCAGGGCAAGGGCGAAGAGGCAGGTCATCCAAAGAAGTCGCTTTTGCAGGTCCATATACTCCATGGTTGAGGGCGAAGGAATGCTTACGGAGTTAAACAGTCGAACCCGGCTCAAGTTTCATTATTACTTGAGAGGCCATAGAGGTGGGGGAGGCGCTCCCAGGATCGCCCAGCCCCCTGGATCTTGACTTGTCGGTGAATGAGACAGACTACGGCGCCGGACATGGCATCCGGCGCTAATCGAGAATAGCTATGCAGAAACGTTCAGGCCAATTCAGCCTCTGTCTGCTGCGTTTGGCGAACGCACTGATGATCCGGATGTCCGGGAGCCGAAGTTGGGCCGGATCGTGACCACCAGAGCGACAGCAAAAATTGGCGATAGGGGCGCATGGTGCATGGATTGGTACAGGCGGCCAGTTCATGGATCTCGGTGCAGAAGCCGTGGCAGCCGATGCATTCCCCCGGCGGATGTCCTTCCTCCAGCAGTTCGCATGCTTCGCGCAGTTCCCGCGAATGGATCAGAAAGGTGGAGAGGCAATCCTGCTTCAGATGATTGAATTGGAAATAACATTGAGATGGATCTCGCGGATCGATCTGAATTCCTTGTGGACTGATCGTGCGATCATACAGCAGGTCATGTAAGGTCAACCACTGTTTGCATCCCGGACACTGTTTCAGCGGTTTGCGATTCACGTTTTCCCCTCTTGAGTGATGTTGCATGGTAGCTAAAATATCGGCTAAAGATATCCACGTATTTAGCCTAAAAGGGGCCGCAATAGTCCTGTTTTGGAGTTGTCTAATATATGCGTAAGTGATTTAAGATAAAGAAGATACATCGTATTACTGGCGAATCTGGATACGCTTTGCCTGCTCGCGAGTTTTCTCAGAATACCAGATATTTATCCACTCGTCGATGGAATGCGGTTCGCGAATGCGCCAGGCATCGGCGACCGGCTGGCGGGAAAGGCGTTTCAGACTGGCAAAATGAGGGCCGGCATTGGCGGCCAGTTCGGTGGCATAGGTGGTGGACTGGGAGAGGAGCCGGTCGCTATCCACAACCTGATGTACCAACCCAAGCTGGAGAGCTTCCGCGGGAGAGAGCAGAGTGCCTGTGAGCAGAATCTGTTCTGCGTTGCGTGTGCCGCAGGCGAACTGCAACATCGCCACCGCTCCGGCGAAGAGCGACGCGCCGAAGGTAACTTCGTTGAGCGCCAGTCTGGCGTTGCCATCGGCAATGATCCGTCGATCGCAGGTCGTCGCGAGAATACAACCACCGGCGATGGCATGTCCGTTGATCGCGCCGACAATCGCTTTCGGGAAAAGGAACAGCCGGTGATAGAGATCGCAGAATGAGCGGATAAAGCGGGTCATCTCTTCGGGACTGAGGTCATAGAGTTCAGGGATATCCAGCCCAAATGAGAAAAACTTCGCCTGTCCGGTCAGGATGACTGCTGAGACGGTCGGTTCCTGCTCGATCTGCGTCAACAGCAGGTCGAGTTCTCGGACGAAGTCCGGATTGATGGCGTTGACCTTGCCACGAGTCATGGTAAGGATAGCGAGGTTGTCGGACTGCTGGAGATCAAAGCAGGTCATGATGAATCCCTTTCAGGTGAACGCCGGAAGGGGATACTAGTAAGAAAAATCGTGGTGAACAGCAAGCGCTCTCTGAAGCGAAGGAATGCTGCGGATGATGAATCGAGTGCACCGCCCGGTTTTGGGATGCGCGTGTGACCGGGCGGCTCACTTTCATGAAGGAGGGATGGTGCGACCGATCGGTTATTCCTCGAGGAATGAGAGGATCGTTTTGTCGTCGACCCACTGAACTTTGCCGGCGACCACGCGGCTCCGCTGAACCTTGAACTTAACATCGGAGTTGCGGAAGACCGAACCGAGGATCGCCTGACTGACTCGTCCGGACTCGTGGAGTTCGACACGATTGCCGGGGATCAGCCCTGCCTGGGTGATCTCGGCCCAGGCGAGAATGCCTGTACCACTGCCGGTATATTCGTACGTCCAGACGCGGACTGCCTGCCCGCAGGACTCAACACAGAGCCGGTTGGGATGATCGTAGAACGAATCATAGAAGCTGAGCGAACCGGTGGAATCGCGCAGATAGATGGCGAAGTAAAGTCCGTTATCGTTGGCTTTAGCGATATCTTCGGAGATCAAGAGATCTTCGCGACCATCGAGATTAAAGTCACCGGAAACGCGCCACCGATCGATCGGTACGCCGTTACCATCGAGCTGCGGCATCATAAGTGAATCTTCGACCGATACACCCGCCAGAGCCGGAACAGCTAGTGTCACCAGAATCAATCCAGTGACGCAGATCGCTACGCAGAAGTTCTTCATATACTCTCCTTCGAAGTCAGATGACTCCCTTGTGTGCGAATACATTTCTGGTGCGAAATGAAAGCAGAAACTCAGAGCGGATAGCTTTGCGGAATGGCGCGATTCGATTCCCCGTCCTGCGTACCGCATCCTCTCTCACCTCGTCAATCTATCGGCAGTAACGGAATGAGCAAGCTAATAATTGCATAAATTGTCTATGATTTGCGCATGCTGATAAAGAGGCAATTTCGGCGACAGTATTTGTGAGAAGGAGGATTATTTTCGAGCAGGAAGAGTTAATTCTCGGAATTCACGTTTGGTGGGGAATTGATTCCTTACCACTTCACTATTAGGATTGATTATGGAAAGTTTCAGTTTGCACCAACCGACAAATAGCGGATGATATAAGAGTGAATTTGATCGTCCCGTGTTGATGATCTCCGGAGGCAAATCGAAAACGGGCCAGTTCTCTTAGAGTACTGACCCGTGTGCCAACACTTTTCAATGGATGCGAGGTTACTGCAGTGAGCGAACCTCGGTCTTGCGCGTGATCTTGCTGACGCCGCCAATATGGCCGGCGACCGCGGTGGGCGGGTCGGACATCTGCCAGTTGTCAGGATCGGCCGGATCACCCGAGCGATAAGTCATGCGCCAGTATACTTCGAGCGGGTAATAGCCAGACCAGTCCGGCGCCCAGTAATCTACATAGCTGTATATGTCCCAGGTGGTGGAGGAAACCTGGTTGACCTCCATCTCGTTTGGAGTCTGGTATAAATTCCAGCCGCCATCAAGGCCGAGCTCGCCCAGGATAAATTCGTAGATCAACGGATCGGTCTGTGCCTCCATTGCCGCGATCGCGGTGATGACATTGGGCAAACATTGATTGCGGGTGATGGTATCATGCACCACAACCGTGTCCCAGTTGATCTGGACAGTCCGAACGGTATCATGCACAACACTGGTGATCCGGACGGTGTCATGAACAGTGACGGTACGGATGATGGTGTCGATATCGGTGATGCGGATAGTGTCAACCCGGTTAATGATCATGGTGTCGCCGATATTCACGGTGTCAATGAGCGTGATGGTATCGGGCGGGGATTCGACATACTTGGTTTCGTAGATATACTCCTTGGAGTTGACGATCCGCTCCTTGTCGCAGCCGGCGATCCAAAGAAGCGAAGCGATCAGGAGCAGGCAGGTACCGATGAGGATACGTCGAGTCATGACATTCTCCTGGGTATGGGACGACCGTTCATTATAGGAGGGGGTAGTGCAAGCGGCAGGCCAAGTGGCGGAGAATCGACGACGAACGACTAAGGTATTACTTGTCAATAAGATACGACAATTCACTGGAGTCAGCAGTATGCTGGTTTATTCCGCAGGATGAGCAGACGGTTGCATCAGGCGACTGCATTGCCCGAGGGAGCACCGTCTGGCAAACAGGTTTTCCAGGATAATCGAGGACTAAAAAACTCGCCGTTAGCGAGCCTGGAGTATCCGTTTGAGCACCGCGATCTGTCCGGCATGGTAGAGATTATGCCAGAGCAGTCCATTGACCATGGTGGCAACGGTGTACGGTTTGCCGGTAACCGGGCGATTCCAGGCGCGGGACGGGATCGCTTTCAGGCGTGCCTAGAGTTTCCGTTGGGTAGCTTCGTACTGGCGGATCGCCGCTTTCCAGTTTTGTTCGGTTGAATCCGGGGGAGATGGGAAGTCGCCATCGGGAGGCTCACCGACCGACTGGCCATCGAGGCGAAGCAGCACCACCTGCATCCATCCCTGCATATGCAGCATCAGCTCCCAGATGGAATGGGCACCATCAATTTTAGCGGCGGCCATCGCGGGGGTAATTTCCGAGAGAATAAGTTTAAGGGATGGACCATGCCACGGGCGGCCGGAGTGGATGGTGGTGAAATCGTGGGCGAGAAGTTCTCGATCATACATTCGGGCACCTCTTGTTTGTGGTCGAAAAAAAATAATCAGATCATTCGTATCAGACAAATCACATTTGGTGAGTAAGTGATGAGGGTAACAGTGCGAATGCATGCAGAGTATGGGATGGTGTACTCAAGAGTGTGGTAATACTAACGAGAGCAGAGCAAGTGAGTTACTCCTTCGTTCAAAATGGTTAACATGGATTTAGTTTTGTCGACAGATGTACTGCAATTCACAAGCCGGGGAATATCGGCGAACGGAAGCGGCGTGAGGTAGGCTTGGTCAGAGGAAAGAAGAGTTGCAAAGATGGACTAAATGGTTACATTTAAGCAACTCCACACTACTCCAATGGAAGAAGGATGCAATGAAACTGATCGCGCGCACACTATTCATCCTGATGATCTCCGCTTCTGCTTTCTCCCAGGAGACGATCGTCATTGGCTGGAACGATCTCGGCATGCATTGCAGCAACAAGGATTTCACCAATGTAGTGGTTTTGCCTCCCTTCAATAATGTTCGAGCGCAGGTGATCCAGGTTGGAGACAGCACTCACCTGCCGGTGATCATGACCACCGGGTTTCGCATTCTGTATGAGATCCCCGGAAATACGTTTTCAGTCGGCAAAACGAACTTCTGGGATTTTGAGGATCAGATATTCGGCGTGAATCTCCCTCCGGATGTGGGATTAACGGGCAACCGGCTGAGCGGAGAGATGGTGATGCAAGCGGACCACTTTGATGTGACCGGTGTGCCGATCACGCCATACTCTGATGCCGATCTGCTCCACGAAGATCCGTTTCAACTGGGATTACTGCGCGTGTTTGACGGATCGAACAATCTGATCGCTACCACTCAGCCGGTGGTACCAGTGTCAAACGAGATCAATTGCGTAAGTTCCGGATGTCACTCCAGTGAACAGGATATCCTGAATCGGCACGAAGATGAGGGAGGATTCGATCCGAACAACACGCCGATACTCTGCGCGAGCTGTCATTCCTCCAATGCATTGGGGACTCCCGGCCATCCCGGAGTGCCGTCTTTGTCCGAAGCGATCCATAAAAAGCATGGTGAGGAGACCAATGACTGCTACAAATGTCATCCTGGCCCCAATACCCAGTGCCTTCGCGATGTCATGAAGACAGAACATGGGTTCACCTGTCAGACGTGCCACGGTAGTGTGACCGAGGTTGGCGAGAGTATCTCTGCCGGTCGTGAGCCATGGCTGGAAGAACCGCGCTGCGGAGCCTCGAACTGTCATGGATCGACCTATTCCGAGGAACCGGGTAAGCTGTATAGGGAATCACGGGGGCATGGTGGGCTGTTTTGCAGTGCCTGTCATGGTGAGCCACATGCAATCGTGCCTAGCGGCAATGCTCGCGATAACGTGCAGAATATCGCCTTACAGGGATACGCTGGAACACTGAACAAGTGCGCCGTCTGTCACGGTGTCACACCAACTGGTGCCGGGCCGCACGGGATCTCGGGAACCGGATGCTGTATTGGCACGCGCGGCAACGTTAACGTGATCGGCTCGATCGACCTGTCGGATCTTTCGTTGTTGATCGCTTATCTGGTGACCACACCACGCCCGACATTGCCCTGTCCGGATGCAGCGAACTTGAACGCGACTGGTTCGATCGACCTGTCCGATCTGTCACTGCTCATTGTATATCTGACGACTACGCCACGCCCGACTCTGCCGGCCTGTCCGTGAGTTGCGTCTGGCGATGCGAGATGTTAGATTCGGTCTATGCGATATGTAGCGTTTTTGCGGGCCATCAATGTCGGTGGACAGACCGCCACCAAAGGGGAGTTGATCTCGGTCTTTGAGTCACTGGGATTCGAAGAGATCGAGACCTTTCTGGCCAGCGGCAATGTGATCTTCACGACCGGCCGGACAGCTCCGGCGACGCTGGAGAAGAGAATCGCCGCCGCGCTTGAGCAATCGCTCGGATTTGCCGTGGCGACATTTCTCCGGACTGGCGATGAAGTTTTGTCGGTGGTGAAGTATCGGCCATTCCCGGAGAAGATGCTGGCGGAAGCACCCACCCTTAACATTGGATTCACCGCACAACCATTCAGCCAGAAAGATGCGGAAGCAGTCGATCGTTTCCGCAGCGAGATCGACCAGTTTCATCTGCATGGGCGTGAAGTCTACTGGCTCTGCGACAAGCGTCAGAGCGAATCGAAATTTAATGGCGGGAAGCTGGAACGGGCGCTTGGTCGGGCAGTCACGTTTCGGTCGATCAGCAGCTTGACCAAATTGGCAGAGAAGCACTTTTAGTCATTTAATCCCCCGCGGCGCAACCTATTGCTGTTGTCCCGTTTACGACTGCTTTTTCGGTCCCTTTATCGCCAATCGGTGATAAAGAAAGAGGACTTATCGGTCGATAATCATAAACATGCAGACAAGGGTGGAGCAATCACAACCGAGGAATATATCCTCTGGTTATATCCCTATCTATACCCATACGCTGACGGTCGATTGTGTACTGGAGTTTGACCTGTACGTATTTGACGGTCGGGACATGGTCCTCTTTCGGTCATCCAAACTCCCGCTGACAGAGGCACATCGAAGTGAGATGCTTCGGCGAAATTTGAGCCGGCTCTACGTGTCCGAGGCACAGCGATCGGAATACCAAAAGCATTTGCGGGAGCATATCAGCCAGATAGTCGTGGATCCGTCGCTGGATGATTTCACCAAAACCACGATCCTGTATGACAGCGCCAGAGAATTGGTAAAGGATGTATTTGCTGACCCGACCAAAGGTGCGATGATCCGTGAGAGTCAGGAATTTGTTCAGACAACTGTTCAGTATGTCCTGGAAGGGAAAAACGCCTTTCACAATCTGCTCAAGGTGATGTCGTTTGATTATACGGTGTTCAGCCATTCAGTAAATGTCTGCGCTTTTTCGCTCGCGCTGGGGAATGCGTCGGGAATCGAGAAAACCAGCGACTTGGTGGCGCTGGCCACCGGCGCATTGTTGCACGATGTCGGCAAGGCTCGCGTGCCGGAAGAGATACTCCATAAGCCAGGTCCGCTGAGTCAGGCGGAATGGCAGACCATTCGCCAACACCCCGAGTGGGGCGTGGAGTTGATGACGACGACTGACCTTATTCCGCGGGAGGCGTATATCCCTATCGCCCAGCACCACGAACGTCAAGACGGGTCAGGATATCCAAATCGACTGGGTGGGGACGGCATTCACCTGTATGGAAAGGTTGTAGCGATCGCGGATTCCTTTGATGCGATGACCACCAACCGGGTTTATCGTCAGGCCGAAGGGTCTTTCCGGACGCTTGAAATGATGGCGCATTCCGGCGAAGAATTCGACCGATCGTTGCTTCGGCAATTCATTCAATTGCTTGGCCCGTCACGGACCGAGCTACTCGGATCCTAGCACTTCCCTGCACCTTCCAGAGTCACATTCTGCGCGCAGACTCCTCAGATGAAAACTGAGGCTTGCGTCGTGGATTTGAGCAATCTATTTTAGGCCATTGATTCTCTGCGCAGACGGATCGTCTGCGGCAATCAACCGTTCACTCGAGGAGGAAGAGTCATGGGATTCCTGGCTTCATTGTGGCTGCCGATACTGCTGTCCGCCGTGGCGGTATTTGTGGTGAGCTCGATCATTCATATGGTCCTCAACTATCACAAGTCCGATTTCAAGAAACTCCCCAACGAAGATGGGATCATGGAGGCATTGCGGAAATTCAGCATTCCGCCGGGCGACTACCATATGCCGTACTGCAGCAGTTCAAAGGATATGAAAGACCCGGCGTTCACCGAAAAGCTGAACAAGGGGCCGGTGGGGCTGATGACGATCTTGCCGAGCGGACAATTCAGCATGGGGAAAAGCCTGGTGCTCTGGTTCGTTTTCTGCCTGATCGTCTCTCTGTTTGCAGCTTATATCGGTGATCGAGCAGTTGGCCCGGGCGGAAACTACCTCCAGGTCTTCCGCTTTGTCGGATGTTCCGCCTTTATGGGATACGCGTTCGCCCAGATGCAGAACTCTATCTGGTACGGGAGAAGGTGGGGAACTACCCTGCTGGTGATGTTTGACGGATTGATCTTTGCGCTGGTAACAGCGGGGATATTCGGGTGGCTCTGGCCGAAGATGTAATGCGGATGCAATTGTGATCTGAAAAGAGTTGACCTCAATAAGGAAGCCTCGGTGTAAGCCGAGGCTTCTTCGTTAGTCGGGGAGCCGAAGACGGACACGTGGCCAGACCTCTTATTTTTGGTTTGGGGACAAGCGTCTAGTTGGCAATCAATTTTTCTAGTCTCTCCAGGCGGGCCTTCAGTTCCGCGTTTTCTGACTTAATTAGATTGAGATCCTTGGTCCGTTTCTCCAACTCTTTGACTGCGATCAGCAGAATGCCGTCAATATCCTGGGAGTTGATGGTGGTCTCAGTACCAATCGTGCCGACGCCATCATGTCCAAATCGCTCATAGAACTCCTGGGCCACCGGACCATAGTGACGAAACTGCTCCGGGTCGTGTCCTTTGTAATTCCAACTGGCGATGGGAAGATCAGCGAGCTTGTTGAGGACGGTTGTGCCGTTAATTGGCAAGAAATTCTCTTTGGCGGAGCTGTCGGAGACGACCGTGAGTCCGACCTGGCACTCGAGCACAGTGACCGAAAAATTACCGAGGCGGATCTTGTTGCTGGCGTTTACTATCGCACCATTGCCAATGGCGGTGGCATTGTTGAGGCCACTTGTCGACACATTTGCGCCATATCCTATTGCGGTATTGAATGATCCTGTTGAATTGGTTGAGAGCGCGACAAAGCCAACCCCCGTATTATTGTTTCCGCTCCCATTGCCTGAGAGCGCAGATCTTCCAAGCCCCGTATTACCGTTTCCGTTAGAGTTGAGACCGAGCGCGTTAACCCCGGCCGCAGTGTTGTCTCCTCCACTTTGATTTCGGTAGAGAGCTTCTTGACCAATTGCTGTATTTTCGGCACCATCTGTATTTGCGCTCAGGGCCGACCTGCCGTGAGCAGTATTTCGAGAACCCGTTGTATTGTGGTCAAGGGCAAAGGTACCAGTAGCGGAATTCTCAAAACCCGAACTGTTTGCGTAGAGAGCTTTGTAGCCAAATGCAGTATTCTGGTAGCCGTCATCATTCGAGAACATAGCAAGACTTCCGCCGGCGGAATTATGGTAGCCCGTGCCGTTGGAGAACATTGCATTTGCGCCGATCGCAGTGTTGTCGGTGCCGGTTCCATTAGAGAAGAGTGAGAGGCCACCAAGTGCTGTATTATTCGTACCTGTGCTATTAAGCAGCAACGCGCTGGATCCAACAGCGGTGTTGACTGAGCCGGTGGTATTGGTCAGCATGGCGCTAGAGCCAATGGCCACGTTTGACATACCAGTAGTATTTGCGCGTAGGGCACTATGCCCGTCGGCCGTGTTGAAATTGCCGGTCATGCTGAGGTTGCCCGATCTCAATCCAAGAAATGTATTCGCTACACCGTAGTTGTGGAGAAAAAGCGTATCTCCCTTGTAAATGTTTCCTGTCGCGGCTGATGATATATCTAGGAGGATATTCCCGCTAATGCTCCCACCGGTCGAACCGTCGACAGTACTCACGCGATATGCGTAGGGCATAGTAACGAGTCGTGTACGCGGGGTGAGCTCGGGGTCAACACCGACTCTTACACCCAAATACCGATTGCTCGAATTGAAAACCGTGTCAGTTACTGGGTTGACTGTGCCCAAAAGGACAGCAAAAAGTCCGCCGGAGGTTGTCACTGATTGCGTCTCAGTCCACTTACTGGTGCCACCGGAGGCGGCGTCGTAAATGGTGAAGACGACAGAGTAGCTGCCATCGGGAACGGCGGATCCACCGGAAGTAGTGAGACGTCCCTGGAAATTGAGAGCCGTTGGTGTAGCAGCCTCAGTCGACATTGTCGTTGCCAGAATGAGGATCAGCAATGGGGTAACGAAGCGCATGATCAAGCCCCTTGAGATAATGGGTGGTCTGTCAGTTCAGTGATAAATGGATTGCGTGTACCTATGATAGAGAAATATAGGGATGAATGCTAAAAATCAAAGAGGGAAAATATCATGAACAGCCCAACAACCGGGGAATAACCAAGAGACTGGCAGGAGAAGTGCCGGTAACTATGTTAGGCTAGTTCGGCTAGTAGCGGAAGACATCGGTACTCATGTACTTGAGGCCGGTGTCGCACATGAGGGTGACGACGGTTGCGTTGGGACCAAGTCGTTCGGCCACTTGTAAGGCGGCGATCACATTGGCGCCGGAGGAGGTGCCGGCAAAAAGACCCTCTTCTTTCGCCAGGCGGCGAGCCATCGCTTTGGCGTCCTCGGTTTTCACCGGAATGATCTGATCCACCAGACTCGGTTCCCAGAGCGGGGGGATATACCCAATACCGACACCCTCGATCTTGTGTGGGCCGGGCTGACCGCCGGAAAGTACGGGAGATTCAGCCGGTTCAACGACGACAGCGCTGACCTTCGAGTTGTGGCGCTTGAGCGCGGTTGCGACGCCTCGCGAGGAAGCGCCGGTTCCGGCCGACTGAACGAAAGCGTCAACCTTGCCGTTGGTTTGCGTCCAGATCTCTTCACCCAAAGAGAAATATCCGGCGATGCTGTCAGCGTTGCTGAGTTGATTTGTCCAATAGGTATTGGGGCGGAGGCTGATCTCACGCGCCACCTCGATCATATCAAGGATCAGTTTTTTGGTGGTGAGTCCGCCCTCGCTCGGGACGAGAGTGAGATGCGCGCCGAGTGCGGCCATATGGCGCAGCTTATCCTGCGAGAATGCCTCTGACGAAACGATCTCCAGATGGTACCCTCTGGCGACTGCGATCAGGGCGAGAGAGATACCGGTCGAGCCGCCGGTATATTCGACGATGGTATAGCCGGGTTTGAGGCGGCCATCTTCTTCAGCGCGGGCGATCATGGCCTGGGCGGCGCGATCTTTCATGGAGCCGGTTGGATTCTCCCATTCCAGTTTGACGAGGACCTTGGCACTCCCCGGAGGGACGACTGTGCGCAACGGCACCAGCGAGGTATTGCCGATGGCATTGAGAACACTGAGTTGCTCAGGCATATCTTGCTCCCGCACGACTCTGATGCTGATCTATTATCGAAGAACGAAACTGCATGCAGACAGAAAGGTAGAGGAGAGAGCACGAGTACGTCAATCAAATTCGGAATTGTTTGTTGATCAACCCAGTGCTTGGTCATTGTCTGACCAAAGCACGGTCAGTTAGCGCCGGGGCATGTTTGTCCAATTCGCCGCGCACCGCGCCCGCGATAGACAGCAGGGTGAGCGGTTTCTTGACAAAGGCGCCCGCGCCCGCCTCCTGAGCAATATTGACTCGGCCGCTGTCGGAGTATCCAGAGACGATGATCGCTTTCTGGCCGGGGTAGAGGGACGCTGCACGGCAATAGGTATCGGCACCATCCATGCCGCCGGGCATGATCATATCGAGAACCAGCAGATCAAATCTGTTTTCGCGAAGCAGCTTTATGGCATCTTCGCCGCATTGGGCGATTGTCACCTGGTAGCCGAGCTTTTCGAGGAGGCTGCCAAGGACCGCCCGCTGGATCGAGTCGTCGTCTACGACGAGAATTCGTTCGCTTCCGCCCACCGGCCGCGTCGCGGCCTCACACCTGCCTATCTCACGAGATGCGGGAAGGTAGATGTAAAATGTTGTCCCTCGCCCGGTTTCGGTCCGGATATCGAGATATCCGCAATGATCCTTGAGTACGCTGTTGACCACGCTTAATCCCAGGCCGGAACCATGCTTGCGATCGCTTTTCTTGGTGGTGAAGAACGGATCAAAGATCCGTTGAAGAGCGTCATCAGGTATACCGCACCCGGTATCGGCGATGGTCAGTTTGACGTACTCTCCGCGAGGGACACGCTGATAGGCGATGGTGACCTCTTCGGCATAGTAGTTTTCTGTCCTGAGGCGCAGTTCACCTCGTCCATCCATCGCGTCCAGGGCGTTGTGCAGGAGATTAGCGACCGCACGGTAAAGCTGTGCCGAGCCACCCTTCACACAGAGCAGATCATCGGCGAGTTCAAGGTTGCAAGTGACAGCTTCCTGGCGAGGAGCAACTTCTTTGAGCGCGTGGGTCACGATCGAATTGAGATTTACCGGTTCCACGGTATAATGTCCGCGGCGTCCGAGGGTCAGAAGATCCTGATTGATCGCGGCGATTCGCGAGGCAGCGTTTTCAATGTCAGACAAGTACTGGCGCGCAATATTGCCTTCGGGCAATTCTTCTTTGATCAGGTCCGGGTAGGCCATGATCGGGCCAAGGAGGTTATTAAAGTCATGCGCTACTTGTCCGGCAATGCGTCCGATCGTTTCCAGTCGCTGCGCACGCGCCTCCTGCTCCTTGAGTCGCTTGACCTCGGTGACATTGAGCAGATTGCAGAGTGTGGCCGGCTGGCCATCCCAGTCGATCGGAGAGACCAACAGGTCATAGTCGAGGTAGTCGCTCTGGCGATTACGGAGGCGGAGCGCAGTCTGATTAAGCGAACTCTCAGTGATCACACTTTCACCAAAGTAATGTGAGCAGGTCACCAGATCATCCTGGTGCACCAGCGAGAGAGGCTGCAACTCAAGCAATTCTGCCGGAGTATATCCCAGTTGGCTGGCGAGGATCGGATTGGTGTACCGTATCTGCCCTCCCTGAATTATCCAGATACCGGTTAAAGCATGTTCGCTGATGGCGCGGAAGCGTTCTCCGCTGGTCTGGATGATCTGTTCACTCTCGCGCTGACGGAGGATCTTGTTCAGTTCCGTGGCCAGAAGCTGCATATGGGTGACATCAAGTTCATCATACGATTCCGACTTATTGCCGACACCGAAGATGAGTTTGCATTTTCCGCTTTCGAAGACCGGAACGCTCATGAATCGTTTAACCGACGCATGGCCGTCGGGTAGCCCCTTTTGATTGGGGGAGTGTGGGAAATCATTGTAGACCACGGGTTGACCATAGCGCAGGCAATCGACCCAGTTACCGGCTTTTTCCACCGGGTAGTGAACGTCATACGCCGCTGTGCACATCTTGAGGGCGGTCCCGTTCCAGGCGGTGAGGATGATCTCCTTCTGGTCGTCGGAGATACGATGAAAGAAGCCGATCTCGCTATTGGTCAGTTTGACCGCTTCGTCGAGGGCGTGAGTACAGAATTCCTTGTCCGGCAGGGAAATGGATTCGCCGTAGATCTTGAGCAGGATGCTGTCCAGGTGGGCTGTGCGTTTGGCCCGTTCTTCCGCCGTCTTGCGCTGGTGAATGTCCTGACGGGTGCCTTGCATGAGTTGTGGCTTTCCGTTCGGCGTCCACGAGGTCACCTGGCCGCGATCAAGGACCCAGACCCAATGACCTTCCTTATGTTTGGTGCGTAATTCGACTTCATAGTAGTCCAGTTTTCCATCACAATGCCGGGTCAGATTCTCGTCGCAGAGAACAAGATCGCCGGGATGGCAAAGCTTTCGCCAGGTGTCGGTCGAAACTGAAGTAAGCTCAGTTTTCGAATAGCCGAGGATCTCGGCCCACCGCTCATTTATGACGACCTCTTCGGTCAGCAGGTTCCATTCCCAGGTACCGGCATTGGTGCTTCTGATGATATTGGCCATCCGTTCCCGTTCCAGGCGCAATGATTCCTCGGAGAGACGGTGCTGGGTTATGTCTACTCCTGACGATAGAGTGCCGGTGACGCGCCCATTGTCGTCGCGCAGAACGGTGCAGCGAAAAGTGATCAACAGCAGGTTCCCTGCGCGGTCGATAATCGGTTTCTCGTGATCATCAACACATTCTGCGGACCCTGTGGTCAGACGCGCGCGGTGCTCGCGAAGACTGTCTCGATGTTCCTGGGGGATACAAGTGTCATACCAATTCCGGCCGATCAACTCCTCCTCAGTGTAGCCAAGAAGTTCGCACCCTTTGCGATTGATACTGCGGATGTTTTCACTGAGATCCAATTCGACCACCATTGCGGCCGAGATATTCAGTTGCAGGCGTGCGCGGTCCCGTTCATCGCGTAGTTGTTGTTGAGCGGTCAGGCGACGCGCCGATTCACGCATCGCCGGTCTGATGATAAACAGGTAGAGCCATGGAAGTGCGCACAGGGTTGCCAGGGAGGCATCGGCAACAGCCGCGTTCCACCACCGTGCTTGTGGAAAAAATGACAGCAGTAACATGACCGCCATTTCGGACAAAAATATCGTCAGGATGAGTGCGGCAAGCAGCCGTTTAGGATGACTCATATCAATCGACGCTATCCAAATGACGCGGTTCTGTGCAACTATCGATTGGGTTAGTGCTGGGTGGATTGCATCCGGCGAGTGTTTTGCCCTGCATCTAAGTGGAGATGCAACTCCTTTTTCCCCATAATTATTGTCGGCCAATCAAGGAAAAACTTGAAAGTGTCGGCAAGATGCGGGCAAGATCTGGAGATTGTTCGTGCTACGTGGGGATTGTAAACCGGGGGACAGGTACTTTTGGCAAGGAACCTGTCCCCGGAGAAACGAGAGATCAGCGATCAGCGCGTTTAGGTCCGCCGGGGAGGGCGCTGAAACCCTGCCGGGCGTAGTCGATCGCTTCGGCGAGGATACGGGTCGCTTCCTGCGAGGCATGGAATCCCATCGAGTTTTCGGCGGCGATAAAATCGAGCCGGAACTGTGCCTTGCGATGGAAATTGCGCGCGGGAGCGAGCGAGACAGAGTCGGCTCCGGCGGTCCTGGCGGCGTCAATGGCCGCAATCAGGTCAAGCACAGCTTCCTCGGCGCGGATCATCACGTCCTTGGTCTTATCCTGAATACGCTGTGCCCGAGCAAGAATCTCCGACTCAGGGTAACGGTGGCAGTTCTGGCAAGCGCGCGATATTCAAAAGCGGGCTCCGCACATGGTGATCGGATATCTTGATAGCGCCTTCGCGGTAGTACGGCATGTGGCAGTCGGCACAGGCGACGCCGCTCGGGCATGGATTCCCTGGCTCCACATCTCAAACTCAGGATGCTGGGCCTTAAGAACTGGCGCGCCGGAAGTAGCGTGGATCCAATCGACATGTTTCACAGAGTCGTAGTATGATTCGATATTTTCCACAGCCACACCTTCGTGCCAGGGGTAGGTGAGGAGTTTTCTTTCCCTTTGAAATAATACTCGACGTGGCACTGTCCGCAGACGTAGGAGCGCATCTCCTGGCGAGTAGCTTCCTTATTGGGATCATACGGTTCGGTTTTGGGGCCGTTCTGCCAGGCGGGTGAGGCTGGGGAGGTGGGGCATAGAGGTTCCACTTTCGGCGAGGCGCCGGATACCATTGATGAATCCGGGGCGGGTGACGCGGAGATTCATTGATTTTGGCTCATGACAATCAGCGCAGACGACCGGATGTTCGACCAATTTGTTGGCACTATCCCAGGGCATGGCACAGACGACCTCGAAGCCCTTCATGATCTGGGCGAGCGTATCGGAATCCGGCACGCCGGCTTCTTTCCCCTTCTGCTTGTAAGCCGGAATAATGGCTGCATGGCAATGCAGGCAGGCGCCGGGTTGACGGAACTGCTTGGTCCGTTCGGTGTCGAATTGGTCGGTCAGCATGAATGCATGGCCGCGTTCTTCGCGATAGTCGACGCCAAATGCGTAGCCGTTAAACAATTCACGCCAGCGTGTGTCATCATCGAGTTTCTGAAAGGCTTCGCTGCCGCCATGTTTGGTTCGGGCGGTATCGACAGTTCGCTTGTACGTGTCGAACTGGCGAGGGAAATTCTGTCCCCAGACCTTGGGGTCGATCGTCTCTTCGTTGATATCCGCAACCTGAAAGACAACCTGTTTAGCTTCATCTTTGCGTTGCGAGATATTCTGATACAGCATCATCATCGCGAAGGTGGCGATGGCCAACAGCACGACGAGGGCGACGATGATCAGTTGTGCCCGTCGGTTGGAGGAGTGGTCTTCTCAGCCATGATCTATCCTTTCAATGCGCTGCGCCGTGGCCGACCTCGCGGTGGCACCGAACGCAGTTCTGATGTTCATCGGCGTGGGTGAACGAGCCGACCGATTCCGAGATCAGTTGGGCGTGGCAGCGAAGGCAGTTGCGCTGGACCACCTCACGATTATGTTCGCGAACGCGGATCGGCTCGTTGAAGTTCTGCATGGTGAATTTTTGGGAGTGGCTCCAGCCATTCTCCATTTTGATGAGATATTTGCCGGGGAAACTTTGCGGCAGATGACAGTCGTTGCAGATGGCAACTCCATGGTGGCTCCCTTTCTGCCAGGAATCAAAATGCTCGCGCATAATATGGCAGTTGGTGCAGACCGTGGGGTCATCGGAGAGATATGACGCGCCGTGCGCGTAATAGAAGGTGAAGAACCCAAGGCCGATCAGGATCCCGGCGAGGATTGCGATCACCGCGATCCATTTCTGCAATGGTGCCGATCCGGTCAGTCTAACCATCGACATCCTCCAAACTCAAGGTCATACGGTGCCATCCTCAGGTCGCTCAAAAGTTGACCGTCAAGGTTGTGTAGCCCCAGAGCCCGGGATCAGGATCATTTGCCGCGGCGAATGACTCCGACGGCAAAAACAAAGTAACAGCTTGGAGGCGTTAAATTCAACTCTGAACGAAGAACCCATACTTCTATTTACTTCTCACAGTTTGTTTGAAGGCGGAGGCGGTCACATCGACTCCGTCGTGAATGGAGAATCGACAGCTTACGAAGAAAATCCTTTGATTAAAGTCAAGCGAGGCGGAAATCCATTGGGAAGGATTGAATGGTCCGCTATCTTGCACTCAGGTAGTCGGTTACGAGAACGGGTCGAATTGCTTGGCGGCGGTCGAATCGGGCAAAATGCGGCTCCGGTGACTGGTGAGAAAGCGATTGTAAACAGGACGAGAGATCAATAGGTTATACGAGAGCTTTATCGCACCCAAGTCCGGCATCACATATCAGAAAACCCGGCAATTGAGGGAATAATCATGCGGATCTATCGTGACAGTCTGGCCAAAACAGTCGACTCGGTTAACGAAGCGTTTTTTTTCGGAATGCCCGTGACCGCGGCCGAGCGTGACGAGGTTGCGCTTTGGATCGCCAAAAGGCAGGGCGAGGAAGGCTCCTATGCCAACATGTTTGCGCCGACTGCATCGGATGCCAGGAAGGGGATTCGCCTTTTCACGGGTGAGGCACTCGGGCCGAGTGCATCGCTGCGGCATGTGTCCGGCGAGGAGGCGTGTCGTGCGCTAATACTGCTGCAGTCGCGTTCCAAAGAAGTGCAGAAAGCACTCGAGGATGCTACGGTTGGGATGAGAGGGGCATTGGAACGTGCCAGGCTGGAGAAGCGAAAGAAGTTCTGTTGCGGTACCTGCGACCCGGCGCTCTGGCGGCATATCACGGCCGGCGGACTTAAAGGTGAAGAAGAATGGCTGGAAAACGGGATGAAAATGCTGAAGGGATTTCGCGATGGTAAAGGGAGGTGGCAGCGGTTCCCCTATTTCTGGACGATGCTTGCGCTTTCGGAAATGGATTTCCCAGCGGCCAGACAGGAGATGCGGTATGCGGCATCGGTCGGCGAGCGGTATCTTGCCAGGAAAAAGCCATCTGATCCGATGACCAGACGGAGAGTCTTGGCTATCGAGCGAGTGCTGGCGAAATGTTAGAGCACGACAACCGGGGTTCTGGGAACATGATGAAGAGCGTTGCGATATCTCGGATCAGGATCGATAGTCATGAATTGCTCTGCGCGTATACTGGCCGCGAGTCTGGAAGTCTCTCCACGCGGGCCGATTCTCAGGAGGCGGTTGATCAGAGATATCAGGCATTGGCTGACCAACTCAAGATCGACCCCAGTCACATCTTCTGTCTTCCCCAGACGCATAGCAATAATGTGGTGATACTCCGAGACAGAGAATTCCTTAACCGACCTGAAGGACCTCGGCGATTTCAGTTCACGGAAAAGGAGATTCACCGCGGCGATATCTATTTGGACAGAGCCGATTTTGATATGGAGTGGCAACGGGGGATCGATGGTGTGATCCTGGCGGTGCAGGATGCGTATCCGGTGATACTGACCGCGGATTGCGCGCCGGTGATGTTCTGGGCGCCTGGTTCCCAGGTCTGCGGGATCGCCCATATCGGCTTGGTCGGAGCGGTCAATCAGTTGGCGATCCGGATGGTGACGCTGATGCAGAGCGAGTTTGGGGTTGAACCGCGTCGACTTGAGGTCGCGATACTGGCGTCGATCCGCGGATGCCACTACAATATCGAGCGATCAGGAGTCTGGAAGCGGCTGCGGCGCTCTATCAAAGAGTTGTATGGCGAGGAGAATCAGCACTACAAGGATGGGTTCTTTCATTTGCCGGAGTTCATTACGTGGCAGTTGGTCAGTGCCGGAGTGCGAGCAACCCATGTGAGCGATCTGGGATCCTGCACAGTCTGTCAGGCAGACCGGTTTTTCTCCCATGTTCAGGCGGGAGTTACGGGGACGCAGGAAAAAGAAGGGCGGTTTGGGAGTCTGATCGGGATGAGAGAGACTCCATATAGTTGATTGTTCCTGTACTACTGGCAAGCAGGCAATTGATATTCCCCACTTACCAGGTAATAAACTAGGGCCGACAGGTCGGACAAGTCGACATTACCTGATTGATCGATGTCGGCTTCGCCAATGCAATTCAACCCACCGCTGCTGACCATATAGGCTATGAGCCAGCTAAGGTCTGATAAGTCGATACCGGCATTTCCATCTACATTCCCGCTCGTACCTTCACAACAAGACGGTCCACGATAGACCTGAATACCAAACCGCTGACCCAGGTAAACCGCTTCACCTTTAACTGCAACATCATACACGTGCTCGACTCGATACTGGCGCTCGGCCAATTGAGGATTTGTAGGGTCGCTTATATCGACGATATCGAGGAAGTCGCCGTTATCGACATACATGTGTTGTGCTGTTAGCTCTAACAGGATGAGGTTACCTGACCTGTCGGGTGGATCATATGAACCGACAAATTCGGGCCAGCCGGTGCTATCCACTTGATAAAGAGAGATTGCCCAGTGGTCAATCATCCAGGATGTAGTGGCGACTACATCCCCAACAAGTTCGATGTTATATTGCCCCCAAGGCTCCTGGTAACCGACAATCGATAGTTGTAAAGGGTTGGAAATATCCACGATTGCCATATAGGCACCTCCGAACAGACCACTCTGTACACTTGCCCCACGACAGACAACATATGCGCGGTTTCCCCGAATCCTGATGGCACTGGCCCCGGGAGGTAGGCTTAACCGAGACCGCAGGATTGGGTTGTACTGGAGCGACAAGTACTGATAAACATAGAGACCAGAGTCCTCAGCGGCAACGTAGGCATAATTGTTGAGCACAGCCGCATCCTGAAAACTCATGTGGCTGGCGTCGGCATTCGTACCCAGGACCAGTTGTGAGAGCTTGACGGGAGCTGTTGGCTCGCTGACATCAAACCTCGAAATAGAGCCACGCCGAGGTGGATTTGAAGCGTCGTCTGAACTGCAATACATGAAGTTTCCTTCGAAACAGGCTCCATTGGTGTGCTCTGCATTGTTTCCTGGGCCAAAGTCAGCTCCAGGTATTGGGGAAAAGGGATTAGTAATGTCAAATATCCGTTCGCTGACCTGTCGTTCCCAATTGGATGCGGTCAAGACCGGACCATCTTGAGAGAGATACAGCTTTCTGGCGAATTTAGAACTGTAGAGAGTCTTTGTGATTGGGTTCGATGGATTTGCAAGATCGGAACTAGCGATACGAACATGCGAGGTTCCGTCCGAACCGTAATTGTAAAGATGGTGTTCCGCCACAATACACTGGCCGGAGGTACCATCTGTGAACCCGTCGAGAAGTGCGAATCCTATCATAGCTGGTGAGCAGAGCGATGCGACATTGTAGGTCCTAACTCCTGTGCCCGTTGTCACATACATAATTGTGTCGACTATCTCTATGTCATTGATCGTAACACCCAAATCCGGTCCACAACCGAATTGCGGGTAGTAGGGCTCACCTACTTGCATGATTTGGAAAGAAGTTCCACCTGGCATATACCCAAGCAATTGGTCTCCTACCGCAATTAGGCGGCCGTAAAAGGCGGGCTTGCCATCGGCTGGACCCCAGTATGTTCGAACATGTCTGGGGTTGATTGAGTCGTCCATCGTATAGATGTATAACGGGCTGTTCGCGATTGCAGACGAGAAATAGACCAACGGCATTGAGTCGGTCTCCCTCATAGCAATTCCGCGAAGTCCATCGAAGGATATGTCGAACGAGCGAAATTGCGTCACAATGCTGGGATGATCCGGGTCGGCTATATCTATCACAAAGAAGTAGTCATACTGACTAGGAATGTATAAATAGTGGCCACCGATCTCCATCAGTTCTTCTTGCACCGGCAGCGGTATTTTGCTCCTAATCCTTAGGTCATCAGGATGTGATGCTTCAATAATAGAAATTCCCTCGTAAGTGCTGAGGAGGTAAAGGAAGTCGCCTTTGCCCTTTATGACAAAGGTCGATCCGATTGTTGTCGGCCAATCGTATTGCCGCACAAAGGTCGGATTGGAAGGGTCGCGGACATCCCAAGCGAGGACTCCCAGATTTGACGCTACATAGAGGAACCCGTTCAGAACGCACATGTCCATCGGCCCCTGCCAGTTGAGTGTCCCGACGGAGGTTAGAACGCTACTATTTAATTCAGCCGCAGGGGCATTGGAGCTTCTTTGCTCAACAGAGGAGTCTCTTCTGGGGATTGGGTGTAAAGAGTCTCTCACCAAAGCTGGGAAGGTTGTATCGTCCAGATTAAGTAAGTATTCGTAAGGAATCGGAGAACCGGGTGACGATGGAAACTGTTGAGCCGACACCAGAGACCAACAACAGATAAGAGCGATCGACAGAACCGAGAAGAAATAACGCATTACTGACCTCCCATTATACCCACCATTAAATCAATTTACGCAATGTAGACCGTGATATCAAGTATGTTGTTTGTGGTCTGTACTTCAGAAGTGGTTCACATGGACTCTGGAACGCGCGGGGCGGTTCGGGAGTCTGATCGGGATGAGACGGCTTGAAGAACAAATCCCCGGGGTCAGGACCTAAGAAGTCCATAAGTGCAGGATTTCCGCTTGCGTCACCACTTGAAGTCAGTAAATTCCTACTTAGGAACTATTCGACAATAAGGTTGTTCTAAGCGAAATGAAGCAGGACCGCGCCAACATATCCCAGATGATGGAGAGCTTCGAGTCTGTCTGTCGGGCGAAGGGGCTCAGGGTCACCCACCAGCGGATCGAGACTTTCAAAGCCCTCCTGGGAAACCGGGATCATCCGACTATCGAGGATGTCTACACCCAGGTGCAGAAACAGCTTAAGACCATCTCGCTGGATACGGTCTACCGGACGATCGCGACCTTTGAAGAGTACGGCCTGGTCAAGCGGGTACATCATATCGACAATGCCACGCGCCTTGATATCAATATCTCCAACCATCACCACCTGGTCTGTACCAGGTGCAACAAGATAGAGGATTTCACCTGGCCGGATTTCGACCGGATGAAACCGCCAAGATCGATCGCGCACTGGGATAAGATCGAAGTCAAGCATGTTGTGATCAGCGGATTATGTTCCGCCTGTAAATCGAGCCGATGATCATGAACTCTCGATAAGATCAAGACATGGTTGTGTTAATACGAATTTTTCTTACATAGTAACAATTTGATTCAGGGCACACGGGTGTGCCGAGGAGCAAACATGAGTGATAAGAAGGAAGGGAAGTGCCCGGTCACGGGGGCGACTCACCCGCACGTCAAAGGGACGAGCAACCGGGACTGGTGGCCGAACCAGCTCAATCTCAAGATCCTGCACCAGCATTCTCCGCTGTCTGATCCGATGGGCGAGCAGTTTGATTATGCCAAGGAGTTCAAGAGCCTTGACCTGAAGGCAGTCAAAAAGGATCTCTATGACCTGATGACCAATTCTCAGGAGTGGTGGCCGGCGGATTACGGTCATTACGGCCCGCTGTTTATCCGGATGGCCTGGCACAGCGCGGGAACCTACCGTATCGGTGATGGTCGCGGTGGTGCGGGGACCGGCACTCAGCGTTTTGCGCCGCTGAATAGCTGGCCCGACAACGCCAATCTTGACAAGGCGCGTCGGTTGCTCTGGCCGATCAAACAAAAATACGGCAAGAAGCTCTCTTGGGGCGACCTGATGATCCTGGCCGGAAACTGCGCTTTGGAGTCGATGGGCTTTAAGACCTTTGGATTTGCCGGCGGTCGTGCCGATGTGTGGGAGCCGGAAGAGGATATCTATTGGGGTGCCGAAGCTGAGTGGCTGGGCGATAAGCGTTACACCGGCGAACGAGAACTCGACAACCCGCTTGCCGCAGTCCAGATGGGTCTGATATACGTCAATCCCGAGGGTCCGAATGGTGAACCGAATGCGGTCGCCTCCGGGCGGGATATCCGCGAAACATTCGCTCGCATGGCGATGAACGATGAAGAGACAGTCGCGCTGGTGGCCGGTGGACATACTTTCGGCAAATGTCATGGTGCCTCAAGTGCGACCCAGGTTGGTCCGGAGCCGGAAGCCGCAGGTATCGAAGAGCAGGGGCTTGGCTGGAAGAGCAGTTACGCCAGCGGCAAAGGTGGCGATACGATCACCAGCGGCATCGAGGGAGCCTGGACACCAACTCCTACCAAGTGGGATTATAGCTATTTCGAGGTGCTGTTCCGCTACGACTGGAATCTGGAGAAGAGCCCGGCCGGTGCATTCCAGTGGGTGCCCACCGATCCGGCGGCAAAAAATCTGGTGCCGCTGGCGCATGATCCATCGAAAAAAACTGCGCCGATCATGACGACGGCGGACCTTGCGCTGCGGATGGATCCGATCTATGAACCGATCTCCCGTCGTTTCCAGAAGAACCCCGAAGCGTTTGCGGATGCATTCGCCCGGGCGTGGTTTAAGCTGACGCACCGCGATATGGGACCGCGTGCGCGCTACCTTGGTCCGGAAGTACCGAAGGAAGAATTGATCTGGCAGGACCCAATCCCAGCGGTGGATCATGAATTGATCAACGAGCAGGATATTGCCACTCTCAAAGGTAAAGTGATGGGATCGGGGCTTTCGGTTGCTGAACTGGTTTCAACGGCCTGGGCCTCAGCCTCGACCTTCCGTGGCTCGGACATGCGGGGAGGCGCGAATGGCGCGCGCATCCGTCTGGCGCCGCAGAAGAACTGGGAAGTCAACCAGCCGCAGCAGTTATCAAAAGTGCTGCAGGCTCTGGAGACTATCCAGGCGGAATTCAACAAAGCGCAGACCGGCAAAAAGAAGGTCTCGCTGGCCGACCTGATCGTGCTGGCTGGATGTGCCGCTGTCGAAAAATCGGCAAAGGATGCCGGCTATGATGTCAAGGTACCGTTTGTGCCGGGACGCATGGATGCCTCGCAGGAACAGACCGACGTGGCATCATTCGCCGTGCTCGAACCGAAAGCCGACGGATTCCGCAACTACCTTCGCGAAAGCCGTGGATTGGCGGCGGAAGAACTGCTCTTGGATCGCGCCAATTTGCTGACATTGACTGCTCCGGAAATGACTGTCCTTATCGGTGGACTGCGTGTGCTGAATGCCAATGCAGGGAAGTCCCCGCACGGCGTCTTTACCGCCAAGCCGGGAGTTTTGTCGAACGACTTCTTCGTCAATCTCCTCGACATGAATACGCAGTGGCAGAAGTCTTCCACTTCGGAAAACCTGTTCGAGGGACAGGATCGGAAGAGCGGCAAGGTCAAATGGACCGGGACCAGAGTCGATCTGGTTTTTGGCTCTAACTCGCAGTTGCGGGCTTTAGCCGAAGTGTATGCCTGTGATGACGCGAAAGAGAAGTTCGTTCACGACTTCGTCGCGGCGTGGAACAAGGTGATGAATCTCGATCGCTTTGATCTGGACTAATCGCTTAAGTTGAATTGAAGTATCGTGTATCGCGCAATATCCCGGAGGCCGCATAAGCGGTCTCCGGGTTTTATTTTAGTGAGCGAGGTAAGTGAATGGAACTGGGGGGTGATCCCGGCATCAAGCGCCGTCAGGGATCTCCGCTTCGACTAGTTTCGCCAGCAGAACCAGTGACTCCTGCCAGCCGAGATAACAAGCCTCCGGCGGGATCATATCAGGGATCCCTTCCTGAGAGATATTAACCTCAGTGCCACACGAGACCTGCTTCAACACCACGGTCGTGATCATCTCACCGGGGAGATTTGGATCATCAAAGATATCGGTGTTGCGGATCCGTTCGTTGGGGACAAGCTCAAGATATTTTCCGCCGAAAGAATGACTGCTTCCGGTAGAGAAGTTGGTGAAGGACATCTTGTAGGTGCCGCCGACTTTGGCGTCGACATGGTGGACTTTGCCGGTGAATCCGTTCGGCGGGAGCCATTTGACCATGGCATCGGGATCAAGAAATGCGCGATAGACCCGTTCGGGGGTGGCACGCAGGACGCGGTGAAGACGGATAGTGTTTGGCATGGTCAGCTCTCCTTTCGTCGGGCATGGTCGCGTGATTGCGATACTGGACAAAAGGAAGCCAAATTACCTATGTTTGTCAAGTCGGGGCACTTTAGAGGCTTGCCGCGCTGAAGGTGTCCCCCTGGCTAACATCACCCGACTGATATCCCTTTAAGAACCAGCGCACCCGCTGCTCCGAGGTTCCATGGGTGAACCCATCCGGCACAACATACCCCTGCGTCTGCTTCATGATGCGGTCATCGCCGACCGCGGAGGCAGCATTGATCCCTTCCTCGATATCCCCCTCCTCAAGCAGCCCCGCAGTGCGCGCGGCGTAATGCGCCCAAACACCGGCGAGGAAATCTGCCTGGAGCTCCAGCCGAACGGAGAGGCGATTATACTCAGCTTCGCTCAACTGGTCGCGCTGCGACTGCACCTGTTGCATAGTCCCCATCTGGTTCTGGATATGATGGCCGACTTCATGCGCTATCACATAGGCGAGCGCAAAATCACCGCGGGCGCCAAGTTGCGCCTGCATCTGCGCAAAGAATTCCAGATCGATATATACGCGCTCGTCGGTTGGGCAGTAAAAGGGTCCGGCCGAGGCTCCGGCATGTCCACACGCAGACGAAATCTGATTGGAGAAAAGTACCAGGCGCGGCTGGCGGTAGGATTCACCGTTTGCGGCGAAAATCTGACCCCAGACATCCTCGGTTTCGGCGAGAATGACCCCGACAAACTGGCCTTCCTGTTCCTGCTGGGCACTCAGAGGTTGTTCTGCGCCGGTCGACATCTCAGTGCCACCGGGTTGCAGAGTCTGCATTAACTGGTCAGGGTTTCCGCCGAGCATGAGATAGAGCACAACGATAACGATCCCGCCCAGACCGCCGCCCATGGCTATCCCTTTGCCACCGAACCGTCGCCGATCCTCGACATTACTGCTAACACGTCGTCCTTGCCATTTCATGATCGCGGTGCTCCTTTAACGTGCGAGATGGTTTCCTACAGACGCAGGGGTCGGTCTTCTGTCGGTCTCTTCAACCTATGAATAGCTTGATTCGAGAGGAATGTCAATTGGGGTCAATATTGAGGGAGTTTAAACGGCAGCACCAGACGCGCAATTAATGTGATGGCGACGGCGTGCGCCGGAAGCTATATAGCGTGAAGAGGTCAACAGAATGGAAAACAAGAAGATACCGCAAACTTCCGCGAAACAGGGCGATCTGCCGAATGTCATTGCGTTCCATGCCGGGACGGACTGGAGTTCGCAGATGCACCTCAATCTGAACGAACATCTGGTGACACATCCGAGCGCGACCTTCTTTCTCCGTGTCAAAGGTGACTCGCCGGAGCATGGGGCGATACGCAATGATGATATCCTGATTGTCGATCGGGCGCTGACACCATCGCCGGACAGTATGGTTGTGGCGGTGATCGATGGCGCGCTGGTGATAGTCCCGTATCGTCAATTAGAGAGCGATCAAAGGCAGGGAGGAACCAGCGTAAAACCGGGGAATCCGCTGGCGAGTGCGGAGACAGCCGTTTGGGGCGTGATCACCTATGCCATTCATAAGATCTGACAAGGAGAAGGAGTCTACCCGACAGGGGGGGAAGTTGTCGGCGGTGGTGCATCCATGGTATATCCTGATCGACTGCAATAATTTCTTCGTCTCCTGCGAACGGGTGTTTGATCCGCAGCTTGAGGGGAGACCGGTCCTGGTGCTTTCCAATAATGATGGCGTGATCATTTCGCGATCCAATGAAGCGAAAGCGCTTGGGATCAAGATGGCGGCGCCGGTCTTTCAATTCCGCGATGTGATCCTCAAGCACAAGGTCAGCCTTCGGTCCGCGAATTTCACCCTGTATCGCGATCTCTCCCGCCGCATCGTACACACGCTGAGGCAATTCTGCCCCGATGTCGAAGTGTACTCCGTGGATGAAGTTTTCATGGCGATCCCGCCGATGGAGAGCGCCGCAATTGATACCCTGATCAGAACGATGCGGCGGACGGTCTATCAGTGGGTGGGTGTCCCTGTCGGCATTGGCGTGGCGGAGACTAAGACATTGGCGAAATTGGCGGCGGAGTACGCGAAAAAGGAGAAATCGACCGGCGGATGCTTTGATCTGGTTGCCTGTACATCGGAAGAACGCGACCGGATTCTTGGGCGAATACCAGTTGATGATATCTGGGGGATAGGAAGGCAACATGGCGAGTGGCTGCGTTCGCGCGGCATCATGACAGCGCTTCAATTGCGGGAGATCGATCAAGATAGGTTCGGGAAGAAGGCCGGGGTCACCGGATTGCGAACGGTGAAGGAGTTGCAGGGGATCTCTTGCTTATCATTGAAACGGGAGGATCCACCGCGCAAGATGATCACCTGTTCGCGTTCATTCGGCAAACGGGTGACAGATCTACAGGAACTGAAAGAAGCGGTCTCCACTTTTGCGGCGCAGGCAGGAAGAGAACTTCGACGTGACGGCTCGCTGGCCCAGCGGCTGACGGTGTATTGCAGTGTGCGGAACAAGTCAGAGGAGCCAGATGACTCTAACACTTCCACGATGAATTTGCCGGTAGCGACCGATCGGGACAGCGATCTGATCCATGCGGCGGTCAATGGACTCGAGAAGTTTTACCGCGAGGGTGTGGAGTATACTAAAGGGGGGATAACGCTCGGCCGGCTCACCCCTGCGGGGAGTCGTCAAGAAGATATCTTTGCGGGAGAGGAAGAAGAGCGGCAGGACAAGCTGAGCCATGTGGTCGATCAGATCAATTCGCATTTGGGGTATGGGACTATCAGTTATGCGGCGACCGGGACCAAAGCGGGGTGGCGTTCGCAGGCGGAGTTGCGCTCGCCCAATTACACGACGAAATGGGATGAATTGCCGGTGGCGTACGGGGAACGAAAGATGATTGGCAGAAAGCGGTGAGTAAGTGGGATATCAGACAGCTGAAGGCATCGCATTTTGCTTGCACATGAATTTCTTCCAGGCAATTCGACTGATGGACTCTCCACCTGCCGGGAATGCTATTATCCAAACCTCATGGTCTGATTCACCCGCGACCAGTTGATAATCAGTCGATCAGACCTTAAATTGGCCGACCAGGTCGCGAAGCTGTTCAGACAGCGATGAGAGTTGGCTGGCGCTGGTGCGAACCTGTTCGCCGCCCGACCGAATTTCGCCAGTCGCCGAATTGACAGCCGCAATGTCCTGAGCTGTCGATCTGGAGACCAGTGCCGTCTGGGCCACTCGTTCGTTAACCTCTTTCACACCCGCAGACGCGTGAGCGATATTTCCGGCAACATCTCTGGTCACGGTGGCTTGTTCTTCAATCGCCGTGGCGATGGAAGCAACCAGTTGGTTCACCTCGGCTATTACCCCGGTGATCTTCTCAATATCAACAATGGCGTTGCTGGCAGAGCCCTGCACGCCATTGATCTTGGCTTTAATATCTTCGGTAGCCAGAGCAGTCTGTTTAGCAAGTTCTTTGATCTCGTTGGCCACGACGGCGAATCCTTTTCCGGCAGCTCCGGCGCGTGCGGATTCGATGGTTGCATTCAGCGCCAACAAGTTGGTCTGAGATGAGATTTCGGTGATCATTCCCGTTACTTTGCCGATCTCTGTGGCGGCCATGCCGAGTTGCTGCATGAGCAGCGAGACTGCGGCCGCCTGCGATCCGGCATCGTTGCTGATAGCGCGGGCCCGTTCGGAATTGGTGGCGATCTCGCCGATCGTCGCGCTCATCTCTTCGGTTGCGCTCGCCACTGTCGTCAGGTTGACAGTCACCTGTTCCATGCTAGCGGCGACCGACACTGTGTTCGCACTGGATTCTTCAGCCGCTGCCGCCACGGCAATCGCTTTTCCGGACATCGTCTGGACTGACTGGGATGTCTGCGCACTGACCGCAGAAAGTTCGGTCGCGGCCGATGCTACGGTCTCGACGTCTTGCGTGAGATCGTGCAGCAGAGACCGGGTGTTATTGACCATTCCATTGAATCCGCGGGCAAGATCTCCGAATTCGTCTTTTCTCTGGAGAGATGCACTAGAGACATCCTTCGAAAAATCACCTTTGGCGAGGAGTTCGGTGAAGGCGACGCTCTCTCGGAGTGGCACTAACATGCGATTCAGGTAGATCAGGAGGAAGGGTACTATGACCAGCAGTGCAAGTATGGAGATCACGGCTGCTGACTGGAAAGCACTGGTGGTGGCATCAGCAATCGCCTCGGTTGACTTGACCATCTTCATGCCGCCAAGTATGGCCTGATTTGCCGCGTCATGGCATTGCGTGCAGGCAATTTCATTGGTAAAGACGTGGTAGGTGACGAGCACCGGTCTTCCATCGATGGTCGAAGAGATGGAGGTATCGCGCTTGGCAATGGTGACGGCTTCCCAGATAGGGTCGGTCATCTTCGATCCCACCTGATTTTGATCAGACGATCGCTTCACTGTTCGGTCGGAATCGAAGATCGTCAGTTCTCTTAGGGATCCGGTCGCGACGAATTCTTCAGCTAAGGGCTGCAGGTTCTCGTTTTCACCGTGAGTCATGATCTGGTCAATCTGCTTCGACAGCGATTGATTGAGTTCCTGCAGGTTGCCGGCATAAATGGTCTTGATCACCTTGCCTTGTTGCCGGCCGTTCAGAACAGCCATGACAGTGAATACCACTAACAGGCTGATGCACACAAAGACGGAAATCTTCACCTTAACTGACGATAACCTCATACTGCTCCTTTGCTGCGTAAGATGCGCGGCCTATCGGCAGTATACATTATCGACCGGCCAGTCTATTTCTCCAGTGTAGAGGTTTCGCTAAGATTGGCGAGCAGGCGGCAAGAAAACTCTGAGCCAACGAGAAGAAGCGTTGTTGAGCAGGAATGGTCCTGAAGTGACTAAGCCCATCGCGGGCTGCGGAGTCGACCGCAGATGGTAACGCAGCTAATGCGTGACGTCTATTCCGAGATCCCGTACTCCTGCATTTTGGTGTACAACAATCGGCGGTGGATCCCCAGATAGCCGGCCGCCTTGGTGCGATTGTAATTAGTGCGGATCAGCGCTGTGCGGATCAGATTCTCTTCTGTTTTGGCCAGAATATCTTTCAAAGACATCCCGTTTTCGAGCTGCTTTTCCGGATGTAGCTGTGCATTTCCACCCCGGCTGGGGGCCGGCAACTGACCGATGGAGACCATATTCTCGCGGGCAAGCACGATCGCGCTCTGGATCGTGTTTTCCAGTTCACGCACATTTCCCGGCCAGGAGTACGATTGCAGTGTCTGCAAGTCCTTCTCCGTGACCACCAGGTCCCGTTCCGGGCTGTACTTCTGAAGGAAGTGTCGAACCAGGAGGGGGATATCTTCGCGGCGTTCCGCCAACGGAGGGATATTGAGTTGCACTACATTCAGGCGATAAAAGAGATCCTCGCGGAACCGGCCTTTCCGGACTTCTTCGCCGACATCACTGTTGGCCGCCGCGATCACGCGCACATCCACTCTGACCGAAGTTTCTCCGCCGACCCGGTAGAACATTTTATCCTGCAGCACGCGCAGGAGGCGAACCTGCAGAGCCGGCGACATCGTGTTGATCTCATCAAGGAAGATCGTCCCGCCATCAGCCAACTCGAATCTCCCCTGGTGTTGAGAGATTGCGCCGGTGAAGGCTCCCTTTTCATGGCCGAAGATCTCGCTCTCCAGGACGCTCTCCGAAAACGCACCGCAGTGTACTTTGACGTATGGCTTTTCCGACCGAAGCGAATGCCGCTGAATTGCGTCAGCGATCAGTTCCTTCCCGGTGCCGCTTCCTCCCTGGATCAAGACGGTGGCATCCGTCGCCGACACGCGGCCGATCAGCTTGAAGATATCTTTCATCGGCGCGCTGCTGCCGATGATCTGGACGCTTGATTTATCCGTGATCGTAGAGACCTTGCTTCGCAATTCCCGGACCTCCGAAAGCAATTCGGAATATTCGGCCGCGCGCTGGACGATCAGCATGAATTCATCCAGCTCAAACGGTTTCTCCATGTAGTCATATGCTCCGGCCTTCATAGCCCGGATCGCTCGTTCGCTGGTGCCGTAGGCTGTGAAGATGATAACCGGGAGATCGGGTTGGGAATTCCGGATCTCGCCCAAAACAGTGATACCGTCCATACCGGGGAGATTGAGATCGAGCAGGATCAGATCGAAGCGGTGATCGGCAACATGCTTCAGCGCTTCCGGACCATCGCCAGCCTCGAGCACACTATAACCCCGGCTCGACAGCAGGTCGACCAGGTTTTTGCGCATCGAGACTTCGTCATCGACGATCAGTATCTGTTTAGCCCTTCTCATGTTTTAAATCCCTTGTTGTTTGAGTCGGAAACTCGATCACGCAGACTGTCCCGCCCGTCTCTTCCGGGTGCAGGTGGATCGTGCCACCGTGCGAAACCACGATCTCGTACGAGATTGACAGGCCTAGTCCAAATCCTTTTTTCTTGGTCGTCACGAATGGATCGAAGACCTTGGTCTTTAATTCATCCGGGATGCCGCTTCCGGTATCGCGGATCATCACGCAACAGAGTTTTCGCGCCACATCATGCCGGGTCGTCACTGTTATGCTCCCGGCTCCCTGGATCGCTTCATATGAGTTCATCAGCACATTCATAAAAACCTGTTGCAGGGCGCTCCGGTCAGCCCGGATCGGGGGGAGATCCTCCGCAAATTCGGTGACCATCGAAACCTGTTGATTCCCACCGCGCATATCCAGCAAAGCGATCGTCTGGTGCAGAACCGACGTGATGTCGGTCATCTCCATCTTAAGCGGCTGCGGTTTGGAGAAAACGAGCAATCGTTTCACCAGCTCTGCCAGCCGGTCCACTTCGGTCACCACCAGTTGCAGCGAATCATCGGAGATGACATTTCGCTCTTTATCCGTCACGGACAGCTCTCGCAGCGAATGTTGCCACATCTGGATCCGCGTTTTGATGATCGCGAGCGGTGTTTTGACCTCGTGCGCCACACCTGCGATTACCCGTCCGAGCGATGCCATCTTTTCCTTATGATGCAATTCCCGTTCCAACTGTTCACGACGGGAGTTGTCCAGTCGCATCGTGTGAAGCATGATGTTGATCGCACTGGCGATCACACCAAGCGTCCCTTTTCCTTCTTCGATCGTTTCAGCGTCGCCATGTTGCACGCGTTCGAGGTCGCGGCGCATCCGCTGAATTTCACGATATTGCGTCACCGAGATCACCAGCGCCACGCTGAATCCCAGCAACGCCACCAGTGCGCCTATGTTGATGACTTCGCGGAGCTTGGCGGTTGGAAATTCACGTTCGATATGCGTTCGCGCCCAGACCACTGCCACGATCTTCCCCTGGACCTCGATCGGCTCCGTCGCCAACGGGAAAATGGCCGGATCAAATTGCAGCAGATCAACTTTGCCGCGACCGTCGGCAATCGTCTCCTGGACCTGGTTTTTGATCAATGCATAGGATCGCGGAGGCGGCCCGTAGACCGGAATCGGAGGGGGAGAGGTCGGGTACGAATAGCCGAAGAACTCTTCAAAAGCTGTGAGATAGAAGCCCCCCTCCATCCCATCTACCGGAGTGAAGATACTGTCAGACAGCATCTTAAGTCTATTGTCGAGTTCCTGCTTGTCCCGCAGAGACTGGAGCGGTGAATCAAACAGCCCGGATTGGACCAGACTGTCCAGGGTAGCTGTCGATGCGCCATGAAGTTGTTCTGCCACAACGACTGCCAGTGATGTATTGGATCGGATAATGTCATTTCGCCATTTCTCCAGCGAGAAATGTGTGGCTACCAGAATAGCCCCGATCAACCCCAGAAATATCGAGGCTACAACCAAAGAACGTCTGTGGATCCGAAAAAAGCTCATAACTGTTTGCCGTTCAATGTACGACGGCCAGGGGGGCACTGCTTCCCTGCTTCCCCGGCGCGGTCGACGAATTCAGTCTCAACAACATTCATGCCTACTCCGGAAGTCGCTGGTCCAGTGGAGAGAGGGACCGTTTCAAGTCGAAAAGTCGGGCTTTAATAGCACGTCCGTGTGGGCTAATATAGCACATTTTCCGGCAGATGCAATGATATCTGGACAGGGATATCCACACTCCTTAATTGCGCTTACGGGCATAACCGGTCGTTTCGCCACTTTGGCACGCGGATTGTGTCTACTCTGGAAGGACCGTCCGACAAACGTCTGACTTTGACGGCCATGGAACGAGTAAAACCCGGATGCGGTCACCCCGTGTGACCTACACAGACCGCTCCGCAATGTGACCCGATTGGAGGGCAGGATTGAATAGGAGTTCAGTAGTTTATCGGCTGACCATGCTTGGGTTGGCAATTGTCGCCCTGTTGTCGGTTTCGTCGTGCGACAGATTGTTCGTGGACGATGGTGACGACGCAGTCGGGATCACCGAGTTGGGCGGCTATTTTTATTGTCTCGATAACACGGATTACACGCTCAAGATGTTGGACCACAACCTTCGCGTGCTGAAATCCTGGCCGCTCACCCCTCTGGCCGCCGCCACCAGTTTCCAGGGTATCACCTTTGATGGCGATAATCTCTGGGTTTCGGTGGCTGGTTCGACCGACATGATCTTCCGGCTCGATGCGAGCAGCGACAGTCTGGTCGTGCTGAATTCATTTGATGCCCCGCCTACGGCTCGCGGGACGATCCGCGATCTGGCCTGGGATGGCAGCAATCTTTGGGCGATCAATAGCGGATCGGAAACCTACCTGATCCCGCCTACCCTCTATAAATTGAATCCAACTGATGGAGCGATCATCGAAGAATACCCGCTCCCTGGTCCTGAACCGCGTGGACTCGGCTATGTTGGACCGAACGGCGATGTCTACGGTTCCGGGGCCGAACCGGGATTCTATATTTCCGACGTCACGCTTGACTCGATCTACGCCTTTCTTCCAGTCAAGAAGACTTTCCTTGGCGCATTCACCGCGCCTCTTCCACCGGCAGGTGAAAGTTACATTTTTCCGGTCGGTCTTACCTTTGATGGGCGGGACTTCTGGCTGATCAATTCGAGCAGTCTGGGAGATTACCTCTTTCAACTGGATTACACCGGCGCACTGCTCAATCGCATTGAACTTCCTTTCACCTCTCCCGGCCCATTGGTGTGGGCCAACAAAGATATTCGCATTGCCCAGGCGCCAGTTGTTCTTGGGGTAGCCCCAAATACCGGAGCGCGCGGTGGTGTGCTAACGGTCTCTATCACCGGCAACTACTTTATGCCGGGAGCCGGACTCGATGTTGACTTGGGCGAGGGGATTGTCATCCAGACGGTCAGCTTCGTCAACAGCTCGACAATTCATGTGGATATTGAGATTGCTGATGATGCCGTATTCGGCCCCCGCGATGTTACTGTCACCAACCCGGATGGACAAGTGGCGATCGGAACCGGGCTCTTCACCATCCTGAGTATCGATCCGCTGGCCGGATTCCTCTGGTTGTGCGATGCGGAAACCGATTCGCTCTTCAAGATACGAATCAGCGATACCGCAATCGTTGCCCGCTGGAGCACGCTTGGACTGGCACCGGGTGGTTCGGCCCAGGGGCTGGCTTTTGATGGTGCGGCAGTCTGGATGAGCGCAGGCGGAACCGATGACGCCATCTATCAACTCAATACGTCGGGTGCATCGCTGACCTCGTCCAACACGATCGCGGCGCCGATCACCGGCAGTGATGTGATCCGCGATCTGGCCTTTAATGGTTCGGATCTCTGGGCCTGCAACAGTACTGCGGCCAAGATCTACAAGCTGAACTCGGCCACCGGTGCAAAGCTGGATTCGATCGCGACTCCCGGGATTGAGGCGCGCGGTATCGTCTTTGCCGATGGCAACCTCTACTGCAATGATCGCGACCTTGATTCGATCTATGTGTATGACTTTGGAAATGCGACCTGGACGGCTCAGTTTGCCGTGCCGATCCCACCGGGCGGGACAACGAGTAATCGATTTGCCACCGGCATGGCCTGGGATGGCATCAACTTCTGGATCGCCAACAGCACCGGAGTGTACGATTACCTTTTCCAGGTGACCACCACTGGTACGGTTCTTCGCACTTACGAAGTTCCTTATCGCGATGCCGCCCAACCGTCAGGCCTGACATTTACGCAGGAGTAAGGTGTGACCATGAACTGGCAATATAAACTGTCTGTCCGATACCTGATCGCCGGTCTGCTCTTGCTGGCCGCCAGCGGAATTTCCGCTCAACAGATCACGACTGAGGGGGACTTCCGGGTCCGCCTCTACAGCGATGGATTCTCGGAGTCGATGGATAATCGCGGCACCGAAAACTACATGCGTTATCGGGCCCGCATTCGGAATACCTTCCCGGTCAACAAACTGACCACGGTCTTTTCCGAGATGGCGGTCTTTACTGAAAGCAACGCGCTGTCCCCGGTGCGTAATATCGCCGGAACCGGCAAGATGCAGTATGGCATCAGTCAGCTATTCGCGGAATTGACTGCGCCGAACTTTCTGGTGTTTGATGTCGCGCGGGTTCGCGCCGGACGCCAGCAATTCCCTCTCGGCGAGGGATTGGTGCAGGGTGAGTCAGTCGAATATTTCGACAAATTCGACGGAGTGCGCTTTGATATGGCGTATCGCTCGTATGCGCTGTCGGTATTTGGCGCCATCACCAGCCAGACTGTCAGTGCGAGTGGACTGTACCCCGATCCCGGAAGCGACCAGTTGTATATCGCTCGCCTGTCGCGCGCATTCGGCAATCATACCCTGATGGGGTACGGTGTTTACAATCGGCTGCGTGGCGATTTCAATGACCATAATATCTTTGGCGGCGGTATCAGCGGCAACTTCATGACCAATCACCTGACCTATTTCGCCGAAATGGCTGGCCAGAAATTCCACACGCTCGAAGGACTACCGGAAAAAGGGGGCATGGGATATATGGCGGGTGTCGGTTACCGATGGTCAGTTGGACCATTCCGTTCAGTCAAGGTTGAGACGCGCTATGCGTCCTACCAGGGGGATGATGCCGACACCAAAGACAAAGTTGAGATATTCTCGCCGGAGTATCCCAGTTTTTATTGGGGAAGTCGAGCCGGATATGTGGATGGCGCCGCCGGCGGTGATTACCCGTACGATGGTCGCAACTACGAAGGAAGCCGCATCTGGTATACTCGTGCGTATGTGGTTCCGCGGCAGATCCCCAAACTGAGAATTCAGCTCCAGTATGTCATGGTCGGTGAGTATGTCGACAACGACGACTACAACACCATGGATGATGAACTGGCGCTCAATTTCTACTACGAAGTTTCCCCACAGGCGCGGATCCAGTTCCGTTTCGCCAAGAACTACGCCAACGGTGAGGATCGCGACTTGAACGAAAGCGGTCTGCTCAGTTGGTCGGAGGACCGGGTCGGCAAAACCCGTTTCATGACTGAACTGGAAGTGAAATTCTAAGCGACTGAGCGAGAATAAACGGAGAAAGACCCCGAGTGAGTTTTGAGCTGATCATATTGCTGTCGATGCTGGCGACATTTGCCATCGGGGTCTTTGCCTTTAAGCTCCCCGCCGGGATCTCACTCATGCTGGGAGCAGTGGTCGGTGGGTTGGTGGGAGGAGAAGGACTTCCGGTCCGGCATCTGGTTGAAGGGTCATTCGGCTTTCTCGAAGCGATATTGATCATTGCGACGGCGATGGTCTATATGCGGGTGGTCGCTGCAACCGGAGCGCTCGGAACGATCAACTATGGATTGATCAAATCACTCTATCGCTGGCCGACGCTTCTGATGATCGTCGTCACATTCTTCGTCATGTTCCCAGGGATGCTCACTGGATTGTCGTCGGCCTGCATTTTGACCACGGGTGCTCTGGTGGCGCCGGGTCTGCTCGCGATGGGGATGCCTCGCATTGCGGTTGGTTCGCTCATCGCCATGGCGGCGGTCCTCGGCGAAGTTGCCCCGCCTATTTGCATTCCCGTCATGATCATCGGCGGCGGCGTGGATATGCCCTATATCGGATTCGAGATCCCGCTGATGCTGGCAACTTTCCCGCTCGCGATCGCCCTGGCGATCTTCTATCGCTACCGCTACCTAAAGGATTTTGATATCAAGACTGTACTGGCTCAGCTTACCCAGCCGGTGTACGCACAGTATGGGTGGAAGCTGTTTATTCCGCTGGTTGTCGTGGTCGGTTATCTGGTGATCGAACGGATCTTTCCCGCCAAAATACCGCACCTTGGGGTTCCGCTCGCATTTATGGTCGGCGCCTTGACCGCATTTGGCACCGGCAAGAAATTCAATTTCCTGACCGTCTCCCGTGAGGGGATTCGTTCCGCCATGCCGGTCATGGCAATTCTGGTGGGAGTGGGGATGTTCCTTCAGATCATGACCTTGACCGGCGTGCGCGGATATCTGGCGACCAGCGCACTCTACCTTCCCGAGCAGTTCAAGTATCTGGCGGTGCTGATCATGCCGTTCATGGGATCAGCCTACGCATCTGCCTCGGTGATCGGCGTACCGCTGGTCTTTGTTTTCGTGGCAAAGAATGCGATCGTCGTGACCGCCGGTCTGGCGTTGATGGCTGCCCTGGGCGATCTGATGCCCCCCCCTACGCTTCTCTGCGCCTATGCCGGTCAGATCGTCGGCGAGAAGAATCCATTCGCCATTCTGAAGCAGAGTTTGATTCCGATGGCCGCGGCCGCAACGGTCGGCCTGTTGATCGTGATCTTCGCTGAGAAGATCGCCGCCGTTATGGATCTGGTCAGTCGGGGGACATACTGATGTTGTTTTGGATACATATAGCGATCATCGTCTATTTGATTGTGGTCATTCTGACAGAGATATTTTCGGAGCGCTCATGGAAACGACAAGCCGCGTACGCGATGATTCTGATTCCGTTCGTGTTACGGGTCCTGCTGATCAAGTGACCAGCGGATCGCCGATCACCCGGAAGCAGATCTTATCCGCCGTGTTCTTCCTGCTCTGCGCCGCAGTGCTGGCAACGGCGGCATCGTTTGATTTCCTGGCGCAGAGGGAGCCGGACCTGATCCGCCCCGCCGAAAGCTTGTCTCGCATCGGGATGTTGAGTGATTATTTCGCGAACCTGAAGGGGACCTCCGGCGATACGCCGATCTATTTCTTCGAAAGCGGAAGGCCGGGCGCAACCGTGCTGCTGTTAGGTGGGACACACCCCAATGAACCTTCCGGCTATGTCACCGCGACCCTGGTCACAGAAAACGCGACGGTAACCTCCGGCAGACTGTTGGTGATTCCCCAGGCGTGTGCCAGTGGTTTCAGTTGTACTGATCCGTTTGAGGGATGTCCTTCTTCGTTTTCGATCCAGGGACAATCCGGTCCGCGCAAATTCCGCTTTGGCTCACGCGTCTCCAATCCGCTTGACCAGTGGCCCGATCCCCTGGTCTATCTCCACTATCCGTCCGGCCAGCAACTATCCGGGTTCGAATCGCGCAATCTCAATCGTTCCTATCCTGGGCGACCGGATGGGACATTCACCGAGCGAGTCGGCTACGCTATCATGCAGTTGATCCAGCAGGAGAAGGTAGATGTCGCGTTCGATCTGCACGAAGCAGCGCCTGAGATCCCGATCATCAATGCGATCGTTTATCACCCGAAAGGGGAAGACGTTGCACTCATGGCTGTCATGAATCTGGAGATGGCCGATCTGCGCTATTCGCCGGAGCTTTCGCCGGAGAGCTTCCGCGGACTGAGCCACCGGGAATGGGGTGATCGCACCGAGGTGATGCCGTTCCTGATGGAGACCAGCAATCCTATCCAGGGGAGACTGCGCGGAAAAACGGATGAGCAGTTGATCCTCACGGGAGTCAGTGAAGAATATAAACGGGCGCTGGAATCCGGGGCGCTGCGAATTGAATATCTGCCGGAGGGTGAACCGCTGGAATTGCGCGTCGGTCGTCACCTCCAGGGCTTCCAGTCGATCCTGGGCGCCTACTCCGACATGTACCCGGACAAATCAATTGTGATTGACGGTTTGCCGTCCTATGATGAAGTGATGTCCAATGGCATTGGCCATTATCTTCACTGAGAAGTGTAGAAGTTGTGTGAATGTTCTTTATTATGAGGTATACGATGAAAAAGATACTCGGTAGCCTGGTCATTCTGACAGGACTGGTGTTGTGCGGACTGGCTGTATCAGCCCAGGAAGAGAGCAAGTCTGCTCTGGAACAGCCGATCCTGATCACCTCTGCCGGTCAAAGCGCAGATGTCAAACTGGTCGGAATGCTGGCCAAGCAACAGAAGCTGGATGCGAAGATCGTTGAAATGGCCAAACCGGCTGATCTCGAAGGGATCAAAACGTTGATCATTGTCCCGGGCTTCTCCTCGAAAGGATTGGGCGCGGCCGGTGTCAGCCAGAAGGATGAAATGGATCGCGTTGTCGCATTGCTGAAAGCCGCAACCGACAAAAAGGTTCCGGTGGTCACAGTCCATATCGGTGGCACAGCCCGTCGCGGCGGACAATCCGATGACTTCTGCAAAGCGTCAGCCGATGCCTCGGGCCATATGGTCGTAGTGGCACAAGGTGACGAAGACAAGTTTTTCACCAATATTGCAACCGCTAAAAAGGCATCGATCACGGTCGTGACGAAGATCGCCGAGGCAGGCGCGCCGTTGGGCGAACTGTTCAAGAAGTAGGAAACTGGTGTCCGGAGCGAACCCGCGTGCGCGAGTCATCCCGACCGAGCTGGAGTGAGAAATGAAACAGATACGATCAGCCAATATGCGACCGGCTCTCCTGGTCACTGTCCTGCTCATGGCGTTCTGCCTGTCGAGCGCTATCCTTGCGCAGGTCGAGCCGGGGCCGGCGGCATCCGGGAGCAATGGGATGGTAGCCACCGCTCACCCGCTCGCTTCAGAAGCCGGGCTGGAGATACTCAAGCAAGGCGGCAATGCCGTTGATGCTGCGGTCGCGTCGGCTTTTGCGATCGGTGTGGTTGAGCCGGATGGCTCCGGACTTGGCGGCGGCGGCAGCATGGTCATCTATCTCGCAGACACCAAGGCTTCCTACAACGTCAATTATTACCACCAGTCTTCGAGTACTATCGAAAAGATCAAGTACGATCCCGACAATGACCGGACGACAGCGAAGTCGATCCTCGTTCCGGGGACAGTGGCAGGACTTTGCCTCGCGCAGGAACGTTTCGGCAAATTGCCGCTCGCGCAGGTGATCGCGCCGGCTATTCGCTATGCTGAACAGGGATTTCCGATCGATGGCACACTTGCCCAATTGATCCTCGACAATGTTGAGATGCTTCGTCTTGACACCGCCACCGCGCTGACTTTCCTGATTGACGGTTTCCCCAAAATGGAAGGGGATACACTCCGTCAACCGGAATTGGCGAAAGTCCTTCGCGCAGTCGCGGAGAAGGGGAGAGCCGGATTTTATGAAGGGGAGATCGCCAAAGCGATCGTCGAGCGAGTCACCTCGCTTGGTGGGGCGCTGACGATGGAGGATCTTGCCACATTCTCCGCAGAACTGAATAAGCCGGTGCAGGGCTCGTACCGTGGATACCAGATCATCTCAACCGGTGCGCCGCAGTCCGGGATGTCTGTCATCCAGTCGCTGAACATCCTCGAAAACGAAAACCTGACGGCGATGGGGCATTTCAGCAAGTCCGCTTCCACCCTGCATCTGATGGCGGAAACGATGTGCCGGACGTATGCCGATCGATGGCAGTACCTCGGCGACCCGAGATTTAACGATGTCCCGGTCGATGGGATCATCGCGAAGGAATACGCACTAGAACGATTCAACGCGATCAACCGGTTCAAGGCTGATCCTAAGCAATATCGTCTGACCGAGGCCGGCAACCCGATCCGTTTCGATCATGCGCGTTCATCCGAGTTTAGTTCCGACAAGCAAGGCGGGAAAAAGCGCGGGTGGGATGATGAAATGGACGAATCCAAAACCAGCGCCGGTGACTGGGGCGAAAGTATCTTTGATAGTTGGGGCGGCAAGAAGTCCGGCACGACTGTCAAAAAACAGCCGAAACAAAAATCAGATTCGAGCAGAGATACGACCAAAGAGGAATCCACCGAGGTTGACGACAACGACAGCTATGATGGTGGCGGCTCCACGACCCATTTGTCGGTGATCGACAAAGATGGCAACATGGTGGCGCTGACACAGACGCTCGGGACATTTTTCGGTTCCGGCGTCACGGCATCGGGCGTGTTAATGAACTGCGGCATGTCCAATTTCTCGCTCTCCTCTGAAGCAAATTTGGTGCAACCAAACAAGCAACCGCGCAGCTCGATCTGCCCGACGCTTGTGCTGCGCGACGGTAAACCGGCCATGGTGGTCGGCTCGCCGGGGGCCGGACGGATCATCTGTACGGTCGTAGAAATATTGGTCAATGCGATCGATTTTGATATGGATGCACGTGATGCCAACTGGGCACCGCGATTCTATTGTGAAAAATTCCAGGAACACCTGTATCTCGAGGGGGGCATCGATGAACAGGTGAGCAACGAACTCGAACGGATGGGACACACACTGAGAAAGTACGAGGGACGGGACCTCTTCTTTGGCGGTGTCCAGATGATCCTGGTCGATCCGGTGACTGGAATGTTCTATGGTTCGGCGGATAAACGACGCGGAGGCGTGGCTCTGGGATATTAACGCCGGTTTTCGGCACTCCGCGCGCACGAGAGAACCTCAATGCTGGTTCCCGTCTATTTACTTCTTTTGGTCCTCTTGCTTCTGATTCTGGAAGCAGTGATCGTCCGAGCTCGGGTCAATCGACTCGCCTTGCGTGTGCATGTCAACGGCACGCGAGGCAAGTCGAGCGTGACTCGTTATATCGCTGCCGGTCTGCGCGCCTCCGGCAAAAAGACGATCGCCAAAATCACCGGGGTCCGTCCGACGATTGTCGATACCATCGGTTCTCAATCGATCATTAAGCGGCGTGGCGGCGCACGGGTCCAGGAACAGATCTCATTGATTCACCACTCTGCCAAAGAACGGGCCGACTGCCTGGTCCTTGAGTGTATGTCAATTCGTCCGGATCTGCAGGCCTTCGAGAGCCGGGCATTCCGCCCGCACATCTATGTCCTGACCAATGTTCTGGATGATCACCAGGAAGAGCTGACGGATGATCCGGGATTGCAGATCGACGCGCTCTGCGGAGCTATGGTCAGTGGTTCGACCATCGTTACTGCTCCGGGACCGCATGTTGCTACACTGAACCAGCGTGCCCAACAACTGGGCAATCGTCTGGTCATTGTCTCGGCTTTGTTGCCAGAGCTTAAGAGTCTGGTGCCGGAGGGCGCGTTTGACGTCAATATTGCCCTGGCCCTTGCCGTCTGCAATGAGGCTGGCATTCCTGAGACTGTTTCATTTCCTGCGATCATCAAAGAGGCGACAGAAACAGTTGCATCGGATAGTGCGCTGTCAAGCGATGGCGTTCGATTTATCAATGGATTTGCGGTCAATGACATTCCATCGGCCGAACGATTTATTGCATATTGGCGACAGCAAAAGTCGGATAGCGATGATCTGGCGATCATCTTTAATGCCCGCGCGGACCGTCCGCTCCGTTCGCGATCATTTGCCGGATATCTGCCTACTATCCGAAATCTGAATCGCATAATCGTGATCGGCAGCCATGCACCCTACATGGTTCGTGCGCTTCAGCGTTCCGGGTTCCCCTCGCATGCGATCGTGCAATGGTCACGCGCCCAGGTGAAAGACGCACGATCGGAAATGAAGAATCTGGGACTGGGCAGAGAGCAACTGCTGATCGGTCTGGGGAATATCGGCGGCGAGGGCCACTTGCTGGTCGATGCTTTACAGGGAGAAGTCGCTCATGCTGTTTGAGTACTTCTTCATCGGACTGGTGGTCGGCTTCCTGTTCTACGAACTGACCGACATTTCACCCGGCGGCGTGATCGCTCCGGCCTACTGCGCGCTTTTTGTGTATGAGCCGTGGAAGATCGGCATGACCGTTTTGGTCGCGGCTGTTGTCTGGTTGCTGCTTGGATTCGCCTCACGTTACCTGTTGTTGTATGGCCGTCGACGGCTGCTTCTCGCCGTGTTGCTTGGATTCTGCATCAAGTTGTTGATCGAACTTCAGATTCAGCCGCACGTCAACCCGGAGATCAGTTTGCAGTCGATCGGCTACATAATCCCCGGGCTGGTGGCCAATGAATCTTCGCGCCAGGGGATTGTCTCTACGATCGCCGCTCTCGGGATTGTCACCGTGATCAGTTTCCTGGCGATACTCGCCGTGAGGTCGTTCGCATGACCAGACCTGCATCCACCAGATCACTGCTTTTCCTGCTGGCAATCGGCATAGCTGTTGTTGCCGCGATTCAGGCATGGGGATTCCGAACCACAGAATATCCCGACAGCGCCAGAATGCGTGAGGCGGCCGCACTTTGTGCTTCCTGGTTCGACGCCGTTGCCGAATTCAAACAGGCGAATAGGATTGAATCGGACAGCCGCTCGATCACTCGCTACCGGGCGCTGATCGGGGATGATTACACGCCGATCACCACGACACTGGGCGCTCTCGATGCCAAGGAGACAGCCGCTAATCCGGATTTTGCGGCGCTTGTTGTTCGCCTGATGGCTGAAGCGAAGGTCGACTCCGGCTCCACGGTCGGAGTGATCCTCTCCGGTTCTTTTCCGTCGTTGGGGATTGCTACCCTTGCGGCACTCCAGACTGTCGACTGCAAAGTAGTGCTGATCAGCTCACTGGGCGCGTCCTCGTTCGGGGCCAATCAACCTAATGCAACCTGGATCGATCTCGAGCAGTGGCTTCAAAGGCAGGCCGGTCTGAAGTATCGTTCCTCGCTCGTCACTTTTGGCGCTGAAAACGACCGGGGAGAAGGAATTCAGGAAGAGGGATATCTGCTCCTCGAACAGGCCGGTGCTCGATGTGGAATAGCACTCTATCGACCGGAGTCACTTAAGCAGTCGATTCAGAAGAAGATCGAGCTCTTGCGCGACGCCCAGATCAGCCTGCTGATCAATATCGGAGGAAATGAAGCGGCAATCGGTAAATGCGCTGATGCCGTCTCCATCCCCAATGGACTTCAGATGCATTGGCTGGGCTGCGATCATACCGACAAAGGGGTTATCTCTTACTTAGCCGACAAGAAAACTCCCTTTATTCACATGCTGAACATCAAATCTTTGGCGCAGCAATATGGAATACCGATCGAGCCGGGACCGAGTATTCCAGCGGCGACTGATCTTTACCAGCAGAGGACCATCCATCCGGCCATCCCGTCGGTCGCACTTGTTGGTATGATCGGGCTTCTGGTTAGCAATAGAGTGAGACAAAAGCGGACAGTTCGGGCGAACTCCGCACAGTCACAATCGAAGATGTTACAAGAAAATGGAGCTATCGGCAGATGACTCTCCCGATGAGACCGATACAGATATTAATCATCGAAAGTTAGTGAACTTATCATATGGCGAAGAAAAGTATGCGAACAGTAATTCTCACAATCTTCCTGTTGCTTTGCAGTGCCTGTCTCTTTGGACAGACCTCGCGAAGCGGGGATATCGAATTTCATATCGATAGCCTGATCGACAATATGCCCGGCGAGACTCCCTCGGGTCTTTATCAGCAGCCCGGTGCGGCATCGCGTGCCACCTGGCGGGTGATCATCCAGAACATTCTGGCCGGCACATATTCGGTGGCAGACTCGGCCGCATCGACTCTTGATTACGAAATCTGTCAATTCACCGATACAGTGGCGACTCCGGACAAGCTGTACTATGTCCTTCAACGCAAGACGACCGCGACAGCCCGCTTCTGGGGCACGTTTGTATTTAATCCTGCGCCATATCGGCCGGCGCTGGTGATCCAGTGTCCACATCCGTTGCACGACCTGAATACCGGCCAGGAGGGGTTTTACGCTTTTCGCAAGTCGGGTGCCCGCGCCTATTTTGTCTCCGGCGCGCATCGTTGCAATGGATTGACCGCCTCAACTTGTAGTGGCAGTACTTCCGTCTGCTCTGAGACTGCTCAAGCCTACCGCTACTCGGATCAGGCCCATGTTGTGCTGAGTACGTTTCAGATCACTACCGAAGAGATGCTGACCGCCATTCCGAATCTTGTCGCGGTTCAGCCGCACGGTTTTTCTCAGGAAGTAGGGGACCCGGATCTGATCATAAGCAACGGTACCCGCTATACGCCGATCAACGACCTGTTACTTGACCTTCGCGATAACCTGTTGATCCAGGATCCATCGCTAACTTTCAAGATCACGCATATCGATCTCGACTGGGATCGATTGACGGGCAGAGACAATACGCAGGGGCGGTTGATCAATGGTTCGGCGGACCCCTGCGGCACCGCACCAACGTCGTCTACCGGTCGATTCCTCCATCTGGAACAGAAGTATTCTGGATTGCGGGACTCCCGCGCCAACTGGGACAAGTTGGCCAATGCGATCATCGCCACTTTCCCGCCGCTGCTGGATTTTGCGACGACTCAAAGCGGAAGCTGGACCGATCCGGATACCTGGGTTGGCGGTTCCGTGCCTGGTCCGGGTGATGATGTCCTGATCGCCGCCGGACATACGATCTCTGTCGATGATACTCTCGCATTCTGCAAAAACCTGTCGTTTGGCGGCAATGATGCCCTGATCGACCTGAATGCCAAAACCCGCTTGAATATCTATGGCAACATGACACTGTTCAGCGAAACGCATATCGCTTTCTCTGCCGGATGGTCTGCCGATTCAGCGTATGTCATGCTGGCGGGAAATCTCCCGGCCGTGCTCTCTGGATGGTCTACCACCGGCGGGTCGACATCTTTCCGCGATTTGATCATCGCCAAAGACTCCGGCATCACCGTTCGCACTGGCGGGAATGGAATGCGCTTTGCGGTACAACATAGCCTGGAGGTCCATAGTGGCGGCTTCGTGCTTGCTGTCGATGACGACCTCGAATCACGATGGGCATCCTCCGGCAATTTCACCTCCGATCAACAACTGCTGATCACCGTTCAGCCGGGAGCCGAGTTTTCATTCGAAGACGGCACCGGCTCGCACTGGGTTCGCGCCAATACCGGTTCGGTGCCGATCGGTCCGATGACTGTTTACGGCGACGCGCTGCTTATCGATGCCAGTTCATCGGATATCAGTATTAACGGCATCACGATCAAAGCAGGGGGAGAACTGAATCTGAACACCGGCCTGGGAAGCACGACTTCCGGTCCAATGTTCAACCCCGGTACGATCACGATAGATTCCGGCGGATCACTGCTGCAGGAGACGACCTCAAATATCTGGTTCGATACGACAATCCTGATCGTCTCCGATGGCGCCGTATACAAAACCTCGTCATCAACGACGGTCTTTCCTCCGACACTGGTGAACAATGGGCGGGTTCGCTACCAGCGCAATCCATCCAGTGCGACCACCGACCAGACGGTGATTGACACGAACTACATCGATATCGAGTTCAGCTTTGCGGGTAACGGCACTAAAAAGCTCTGGAATGTCACCAGTAATCGAACTGTGTCTGACAGTCTGGAAACCAACAACTCCGCCACTCTGGTACTGACCGGCAACGGTTCATACGTTCAAGTGAATGATGTGCTCCGGATGACTTCGGGAACGATCGACAACAGCGCCGGCACCGCCAACCTTCTGTTGGCAAATGGAGCGCTGATCTCTCGTGCGACCGGGACTATCACCAACCCACCGCAATTCGGAGGACAGGTAGATCTTCGCTATACCAGTTCGCTGGCGGCTGTGACCACCGGTCCGGAACTGCCGACTGGTGCATCCACCCTGCGAAATCTGACTGTTGCTTCACCGACGCAAATAGTGTCGCTCGGAGCGACGGCCACGGTTAATGGTCAGCTTGCACTGACAAGCGGTGGACTGTCCACCGGTGCAAACACGATCGTGTTGTCGCCAACCGCAACGATGGTCGAAACTACCGACACCGTGGTACAGGGACGAGTCCGTACGACGCGAACTGTCAGCCAGAATTTACAGGAGTCGTTTGGCGGAATGGGTATTCAGATCACTGCCACTGGTGTAGCCCCCGGCTCCACGCGAGTCGATCGAGTCACCGGTTCCGCAGTTACGCTGCCGAGCGGCGCGAGCATACTCCGCGTATTTGAGATTCGACCGACTAACCGGACGGGAGTGAATGCGACACTGGTTCTGCATTATGCGACGAGTGAGTTGAATGGCTTGCTGGAACCTAGTCTGGCGCTATACCGGAGTATCGATAGTGGCACAACCTGGACTTTGGTTGAGGGAAGCACGATTGATACTGCCGCGAATAGTCTGACAGTGACCAACCTTGCCGACCTTGGATGGTTCACTGCCGGATTTGCCAGTCAGAGTTGCTGTGTCGGCACCACCGGCAATGTGAATATGTCTGCGTTAGAGTCACCCGATCTCACAGATCTTTCGATGTTGATCTCTTACCTGACGGTCACCCCTCGACCGATCCTGCCGTGTGATGTGGAGGCAAATGTTTCGGCAGCGGGGACAATTGACTTGTCCGATCTCTCTCTGCTGATCTCGTACTTGACGCAAACTCCGCGGCCGGTCCTTCCGAATTGCCCGTGAAGAATCGGACAAATATAGTAGCAGTACACAGGTCTCGCCGATGCGAGGCCTGTCTTTTTGAAGGGAGTTTTTGGCTCCAGGAGCCGAAAAACCGCTGTGCCACCGACAAGAATTTGACTGAGCGAACAAAGCACGAGGAAGTGTGCTGAATCAGCCCGAATTGGGTTAAATTATCTATGATATGCGTACCTAACTCATTGTCGTACAACACTCATTAGTTTGGCACGGCAGTTGAGTACAACATCTTTGAGGAATTCCGTCAACACTCAGCGTGCGACCGAAATTCTCACCAACAAGGTTCGCAAGTGGAACTGGTGATCATGGTGCAACTTCCAAACTCCAGTCAGCCCCGAACATGGAAGTCCCCGGAGTCTCGCTGACAGATGTCCCATGACCCTTCGACAGCTAAAAAGGCAGAGGTCATGCACTCGAATCGTTCAATTGGATTGGACTTCAGTTTCATCCGCCGCATGGCGGTGACCTGCCTGTTGCTTTGCCTGATTTCGATGACTGACCTGATCGCCAGCAGTCTGAGTGGCCATTCACTCAAGAGTGCGGGGCTTTCCGGACGGAAGACCCTCACGGTTTTGATCACTGATTCCGGCCTCGGTGGCATGTCTGTTCTGGCGACGATCGAGCATCGACTTCAGCAATGTCATCTCGCGGATCGGGTCAAGCTGGTCTTTGCGAATGCCCTTCCCGACAACGATCATACATACAATCAGATGGCGACTCTGGAAGCAAAAGCGACCACCTTCTCGGCCGCTTTGGACGGCTTTGTCCTTCGCTATCATCCCGACCTGATCCTGATCGCCTGCAACACACTCTCTGTGGTCTATCCGCATACGGCATTCGCCGCAGATCCGTCCGTACCGGTTTACGGGATAGTCGATCTGGGCGCGTCATTGATCGCCTCGCATATGGCCGCAGATTCCGCCGGCGACGTGGTCATTCTCGGCACTCCCACCACGGCAGAATCAAATGCACATCGACGACAATTGGAAGCGGCCGGCATAAGCTCCTCGCGGATCATTGTGCAGGGGTGCGAGCAATTGGAGACGGAGATTCAGGCGGATCCATCCAGTGATATCGTCCAGACAATGATCGATATGTATGCGCAGGAGGCGCTCAGCCGGCGGAATTCCAACCGTCAGGGTGAACTCGCCGTGGCGCTCTGTTGCACTCATTACAGCTATGCGCGCGATCATTTCCAACGCGCTTTTGCGGCTCTGACCTCTCAGCCGGTCGCCATAATTGATCCGAATCGGGCGATGGCAGATGCACTATTTGAGGGTGCGGATTGCGCTAGCGCAACCGCCACGGCTATTGAGGTCGAGGTAATTTCGCGGGCCAAGGTTGCTCCAAACGATATCGCCGCGATTGCCCGAATGCTGGAGTCTGAATCCCCGGCCGCCGCCGCTGCGCTCCGCAATTTCACGCTCGACACAACACTTTTTGCATATAGACCAAAATGACAAGACAGGATCGAACATGCTATGGGGACAGTCGGATGAACCGGATCGGTTCGTCTACGGCTGTATGGCGGAGGTATGGACGACGCAGAGATATTCAGAGCTGGCAGGTTGACTGCTGTCCAGCGGGCGAATGGCAATCAAATCCGGCAGCGGGCTGCGCGCGCACTCGCTGAAAGACCGGCAGGAGGATTCACACTGTGATGTACCGAATGATACTGATGGCGGCGTTCATGCTCTGCGCCAGCGTTAGCGGCCAGGTCATGATCTCTGGTGATCTCACCAGCCATGTCGACTCGATCATCGCCGCTTCCCCAGGCGAAGATGGTCCGGATCTCGACAAGTATGCAGAACCAACAACTACCGAAAGCCAGATCTGGCGACAGATCGTGCAGGCGATGTTGAGCGGGAATTACAGTACCGCCCACTCTCTCGCCGGTACGATAGATTACCGGGTGGTCCAGTTCACCGACACCCCACCGGCGATCGACCAGGTTTACTTTCTGCTCGAGAGGACTCCTGCCTCGACCGACAAATATTGGGGAGCGTTTGTTTTTAATCCGACCCCGAGTCGGTCGAAGCTGGTGATTCAGGCTCCGCACCCGCTCCAGAACCGGAATACGGGAAACCAGGGAGTTCGTGTTTTCCAGACGACCGATGCCTGGATCTTCTGCGTCGCCGGAACCCACAAATGTAATTCCACCAGCTATTCGCCCTGCGACGGATCCTCGACCTCGTGTGCCGATACCTCCGAACCATATCGCAATGGCGATCAGGCACATGCCGAAACAGCCACTTTCCAGGTAACAACCGAAGAGATCCTGGCTTACCGGCCGAATGCTATCATCCTTCAGCCCCATGGATACACGAAAGGGGAGGGGGGACCGGATGATCCGGATATCATCATGAGCAACGGCTCAACCCTGACTCCGCCGAGCAGTTACCTGACGCAACTTCGCACCAATCTGCTGGCGCAGGATAATACCCTGACATTCAAGATCGCTCATCTTGATCTGGCGTATACTTATTTCCTGGGTCGCGACAACCTTCAAGGGCGTCTGGTCAATGGCTCGGTTGATCCCTGCAACACCGCAGCGACAGCGAATTCCGGTAACTTCATTCACCTTGAACAGGCATGGGATAAACTTCGCGACACCGAAGCCAACTGGGACAAGCTGGCCGATGCCGCCGCGTTGACTTTCGCACCCGATGTCGTGGTGACTTCTGCGCAGTCCGGTTCCTGGACCGATCCGAATACCTGGGCGGGCGGAGTTGTTCCGACCCAATCAGACTCAGTTCTGATCGCGTCCGGTCATGTGATCTCGATCGATGATCGCAATGCGGCCTGTCAGTCTATTACGTTTGCCGATACTTCGGCGCATATTGATCTGAACGCCAAAAGCACACTCTCCATTTATGGTAATATGGCGTTGGCGGCACAGACCCATAACGTCTTTTCCGCCGGATGGTCCAGCGACAGCGCGTATGTTCGCTTCGCCGGCGGGGCGACTCAAACTCTTTCCGGCTGGAGTACGTCGGCTGGCTCGACCTCTTTCCGAGATATTATCGTCGAGAAGGATTCCGGTACGGTAGTCCAGACTGCCGGTACCAATATGCGGTTCGCTATCCAGAACAGCCTTGATATCATCAGCGGCCGGTTCATTATCAACACCGATGATGAGTTGGAAGCCCGCTGGGCCAGCAGTGCTTTGCTAACCGGCAACCGTGATCTCACGATCACTGTACACGCTGATGGTGAATTCCGTCTGCTCGATGGTGCGACCGGCACTCACTGGGTTCGCAGCGAAGCCGCATCTGCCCCGATCGGCCCAATGACCGTCTATGGGATCGCCTCGTTCGCCGATGGCAGTTCTTCCGATATCAGCATGGCCGGTATAACCGTCAAGAGTGGCGGTACACTTGAATTGGGACTCAATCTCTGGAGTTCCACCAACGGTGCGACCTTCAATCCGGACTCGATCATGGTCGAAGCGGGCGGAAGCATTTACGCGACCACCACTTCCAATATCTGGTTCGACACGACCATCCTGGTCCTGAGCCAGGGAGCGACCTATCGCACCACCGGCAGCTCCACCGTTTTTCCGGCGAACTTTGTGAATAACGGCAAGGTGCGCTATCAAAGAGCCAGCTCAACGAACCAGAACGTTGTTGATGTCAATTACTACGATCTGGAGATGAGCTTCTCAGATGGTCCGCACAATAAGGTCTGGACGCTGGCTGGAAGCCGGAATGTGACCGACAGCTTGATCATCAATAACAATGCGATCTTCGCTCCTGCGGCTACTACTCCCCAGGTGTTGACGATCGGCAATACGCTTCGGCTCACTTCCGGGACATTTGATAACAGCAACGCCAATGTGACAATCAACATGGCCGATGGCGCCGTGATCTCACGTGCCACCGGTACCATTGCCAATACGCCGACTTTCGCAGGCGTTGTTGATCTGAAGTATACCAGTACGACGACCTCGGTCACCACTGGCGAAGAGATGCCTGGTTCATCCTCAGTGTTGCGTGATCTCACTGTTTTTACGACCGGGCAGACCCTGTCGCTCGGGTCGGATGCAACCGTCAACCGCGAACTGACGCTCTCAGCTGGAACATTCGACAATGATGGTGTCGACAACGACTATTCACTCACCATGGCCGATGGTGCGGCGATTCGACGGGCGACCGCCGATCTGACCACTGCGCCGTCATTTGATGGTGTAGTTGATGTCGAGTATATCAGTACGGTCAGCACCGTGACTACTGGTGCGGAGATTCCGGCTGGGTCGTCCGTGCTTCGCAATCTGACTGTCACCGGTGACAAAGGAGTAACCCTTGGCAGTAACGCTACGGTAAACGGTGCGGTCAATATTACTGGCAGCGACCTCAATACCGGTTCCTTTACGCTGACTCTTGCACCGGGTGCGACGATCACAGAATCCAATGGCTACTCGGTCATCGGTAACCTGGTCACCACTCGGACCCTGAGCCAGTCGACCGCGGAGACTTTCGGCGGAATCGGCCTTCAGATCACGGCGAATGGTGGCGCACCGGGATCTACTGTCGTCACTCGTGTAACCGGCCAGCCGCAGACCGTCAACGGCAATCCGAGCATTGGCCGCTATTTTGATATCTCGCCGACTAACAATACGGGCCTTGGCGCCACGATGGTCTTCCGTTACGACCAATCCGAACTCAACGCGCTCGACGAGAACACGCTCGTGCTGTACGCGTCATCGGATGGCGGCAACACCTGGAGCATTCGCGGAGGTCTCAGAGACACCGCGGCCAACACCGTGACGCTCTCCGGCGTCAACGCATTTTCGCGCTGGACCCTCAGCGGTCTGGTGATGACCGGCCAGGCGATCTCTGCGCAGTCCGGTTCCTGGACCAACCCAACCACCTGGCTTGGAAATGCGATACCGGAAGAGACCGATGATGTGTTGATCATGTCCGGTCACACGATCTCGGTTGATGATACGATGGCATTCTGTGAAGACCTGACTTTTGGCGGTGCCGACGCCCTGATCGACATGAATGCCAAGAGCCGGCTCACGATCTACGGCAATATGACGCTCTTTAACGAGACGCATAACGTCTTTTCAGCTGGCTGGTCGGCTGATTCTGCCTACGTGATGTTGGCCGGTAATCTCCCGGCTACGCTCGCGGGATGGTCTACCAGTGGTGGTTCGACCTCCTTCCGCGACCTGATCATCGCGAAAGACTCCGGCGTCACTGTCCGCACCGGCGGAAACGCAATGCGTTTCGCCGTCCAGCATAGCTTCGAGATCCGCAGCGGCATTTTCATTCTCGCTGTTGATGATGATTTTGAATCACGCTGGACCTCCAGCGGCAACTTCACTGCTGATCAGCAATTGACGACAGTCGTCCAGGCGGGTGCAGAATTCCATCTCGAGGATGGCACTAATTCCCACTGGATCCGCTCCAACACCGGCTCGGCGCCGATCGGCCCGATGACGATTTACGGTGAAGCGGAATTCATCGATGCCAGCTCTTCGGATATCAGCATCAATAATATTGCCGTCAAAGCAGGTGGCACTCTTCATCTCAACACTGGACTTGGCACCACCACATCCGGTCCGATGTTCAACCCCGGGACGATCACGATCGATTCCGGAGCCATCATGCTGCAGGAGACAACCTCCGAGATCTGGTTTGATACCAGCATCGTCATTCTCTCCCGCGGCGGACTTTACAAAACGACCTCTTCCACCACCGTTTTCCCGCCGACGCTGGTGAACGATGGACGGGTTCGTTATCAGCGCAATCCGAGTTCAGCCACTACCGACCAGGTGGTGATCGACACCAGCTATTTCGATGTTGAATTCAGCTTTGCCGGAAACAACACGAAGAAGCTCTGGGCGGTCAATGCCAATCGGACAGTTGCTGACAGCCTCGAAGTGAACAACTCGGCTACCCTGGTGCTCACTGGAAACGGTTCGACGATCCAGATCGATAGCATGCTTCGCCTGACATCGGGATCGATCGACAACAGTGCCGGGACAGCCAATCTGACGCTGGCAAATGGTGCCGAAATCTCTCGCGCTACTGGTACTATCAGCAATGCGCCGGTATTTGCCGGAGTAGTTGATGTTCGCTACACCAGTTCACTGGCCTCCGTGCCGACCGGTCCGGAACTTCCGGTCAATACGTCGACTCTTCGCAATCTGACGGTGTATTCACCCGATCAGACCGTGACACTCAGTGACGATGTCACGGTCAATAGTCAGATGACACTCTCAAGCGGGACGTTTGACAACAATGGTTCAAGTGACGATAAAGTGCTGCATATGGCGGCGTTGTCGACTATTCGCCGTGCTACCGGCGCTCTGGCCGCCGCGCCGACCTTTGACGGCATGGTCAATGTCGAATATATCAGCACACTTGATTCCGTGATCAGTGGTCCTGAACTTCCTGTGGCGACTGGCGTACTCCAGAACCTGTCGATTCTGGGGAACAAGGGAGTCCGGCTGGGATCGAATGTGACGGTCAATGGACAGCTCCATCTGGCTGACAGCATTCTCAACACCAACGGCTTCACGGCCACTCTTGGTTCGAGTGCGACAATTCTGGAGGACTCGATCTGGGTGGTGCAGGGACGTGTCGGGACTACTCGGACTGTTGCCACCGGCGTACTGAATACGTTTGGCGGACTCGGTCTTTCGGTTAATGCCGCAGGCACTGCGCCTGGCAGTACGCAGGTAGTCCGTGTGACCGGTACGGCGAAAACCGTCGCCGGTGCGCCCGGGATCCTGCGCTATTTCGAAGTCCGCCCAACCACGCGCCTGAATGTGAATGCGGCGATCGTATTCCACTACAGCGAACGTGAACTGAACGGCCTGACCGAAGCGACGCTGACACTCTATAACAGTCTCGACAGTGGCGCAACCTGGTCGCCGGTGACTGGTACTCTTGATACCGCCGCCAATACCATTACAGTCGCCAGCTTGAAGGACCTGGGCTGGTTGACTGCCGGTGGTCCGACCACGAGCTGCTGTATTGGATTCACCGGTAACGTCAACAAGAGCGCTTTAGAGATCCCCGATCTTTCGGATCTGTCACTCTTGATCTCTTACCTGACTGTTACCCCTCGTCCGGTTCTCCCGTGTATTGCCGAAGCCAACGTCAACGGCTCGGTCGCCACGACCCCGGATCTTTCAGACCTTTCACTGTTGATCTCATACCTGACGGTTACTCCGCGGCCGGTTCTTCCGAACTGCCAATAGCGAATGTAATCTGAACAGGGAAATGCAGAGGGCGACCAACCGGTCGCCCTCTTTCGTTTTGAGAAATTGAGGTCAATCATCAGTTTTGTCCCAGGCGCACAGTTTGGTCGCGGTGCACGCAGGCAATCGTTCTGCTAATAAGCCAGAGACTCGACTCAATCCACCCGCACGACCAAATTGGCTACAGGCTTTCCCATACGTTGACCTTCGGGTTCTGACCTCTTGATCAACGAGACGTCCGGTGATTTTTTGCCTAAAAGAGTTTGGGTTCCCCTATTTCACATTCTGGATAAACCCGGTGTGGGTCCATGTCCGTCTAGTTGAATTAGTCAATCTACAGTGCAACCTCTTGTGTCTTACCAATGACAAATGGGAGACAGAGGGCTGGGTTGATGGCCCATTAGTTTAAGAACTTGAAGACTAATTGTCGGGTCGGACCTCCAAAGTGCCCGCTTGGCAAAATGGTTCTGGTAACCTATATTGTAGTGGTTCGAAATTCTGTAGACAAGCCAGTCGAGAATAGCCAAAGTCACAATTGCGATGTTAACGGACGAAATGCAGCGAATTTGTTTGCTCTTGCGGCGGTTCATGTCCGAGCCGCTTTCGCCTGCGGATCTAAATGACTTTCTCAATATAATTGTAGTTGTCTGCAGGAGAAGTCCGCATCTTAATGGCAGGATTCAGCGAGCGGCCACAAGAGAGGGTACGAGCTTTGAAGCAATAGTCCTCACTTTATATGGGCAACAGCTTACCAATTCCCTGACCGGAGGACAGCTCCAACACGGGCTACTGAATCACTCGGAGCTGTCTGATGCAGAACTCTTCCTCTATTTCGAGAGGGCATCACGTGTCCTGATTAGCCGTCAGGTCTCCCGGCTCAATGCGGAACTTGATCCGACTCACGCAAGAACGGGTCACTATGTCCATCAACTTCTTCGGTCGGATCAAAATGTTTGTATTTACAATGAGTATGGTAGGCCGACATGGGTGACCATGCATGGATTGAGAGATTTGCGACAGAGGGGAACGCCCTGGAACGGGCAGGATCTCTTGCGCATCATCTACGAAGTTGGCGGCAAGGGAGGACATACGCCAGATATGGTGGCCGCTGTATTGCACGAGTTGGCTAATCGCGAAAATTTCCAGGCAGTCGTGTATGTCGCAGATTTGATCGCTGCAATCACTCGTTGGAAGAAAGAAACGATTGAAAGAGGAATTAACGCCAGTTCTCAGATAGAAAAGGATACGCCACCTGGCCGACTCATGAGAGAAGAAGCCGGTACGAAGGTAGTTCGAGAGACCAGAGTCCGGCTCGACAATCTCCAGGATCGGAACAGACTTAACGGCTACCACGGCAGCTACCTTCAGGCAATTTGTTTGCTGGTGAACGATCTAGTTGTCTTCTGTGACCGGGAGTATCATGTGACTTACCTGCAAAGAGCTATCCCTGAGCTAACGGAAGAAGACTACCGGAAGAACCATCGAGCATTCGACGATCTGGCGACATTTGCAAAACGACGTTTTGTGGAGCTTCTTGCAGAAAACTAAGGCGAATCTTCGGCAAAGCCGGTCTATTTCACCTAATAGATTGGTAGAGTCATGAGGAAAGACTCTGGGCGAGGGAAAACGAGTGAAACGCAAACCTTCGCCAATACAAAGTGACCGATTAACATGAACTTACGCAATTCACCATGCCCCAACCATGTCCAACTGGACTTGTTCTTGCTTGGTTCAGACCAAGGGGCGCTGTCATGGATCGGGGAGCACCTCAAAGCATGTCCGCTCTGCCGTTTTCAGGCCGAAAGGCGCCGCAGTGACTTTGCGGTGTACGCAGAAGCAGTATCCGGGCACCAAAGTGAGGTAGTTCAGAGGGTCTACACTTTTGAACCGTGGGAGAGTCCCTCGACCAGCGTAGCGGTCGACCATCGGTTAGCTGCACAAGGGACTGAAGATACTGAGCCACGGACATCTATTACCATGATCTCAACAGACAAACAGATCATGATGAAGGTGGTGCAGGACCAGCAGACCAAGGAAGCATGGCTCTATTTGCTTGCAGATGATGCGGAGCTCTGCCGGCACGCCCTTATCTATCCTTTCAAAATGGACCGTGGATATGTATCCGATGCTCACGGTCGAGTGAACCTTGGGAAGATTGATTGGCCCGCAGATGATCTGTTGACAGCGGAACTCAGACTGCCAAGCGCGTCTTTTTATCTTGCTCCGATTGCCGAGATTGAACAGGGGACGCCTCAGGTGATTGAATCAAGCAATGGAGATATTCTCAAGGTTGTTTACCATGCAGAGGGAGAGTTCCGTCGACTTGAGATCCAGATCATAGAACTCAAGGGGATTACTCCGGATTCTCCGGTGCGTATGGCAGTCTGTGAACGAAGCAGCACTCATCTCCAGGTGCTCCACTCCACCAAGGCTCCTAGTGTCAACATCACAGGGGTGAAAGATCCAGGAGCGATCGAGCTGTACCTGTATCAATAGGCGAACAAGAGTCCGTTTTTCCGAATGCAGTACTCCTTTGAAGACGAATCCAACGCCGATCGATTTCGCAAAGCGCTCCAGAGTCATTCGCTTCCTGCGGACGCCGTGTTCTTGTGCGGAGTCTGCTTCCTCCTCAGTCTAAAGGGGAAGCCGTTCGCGCATGTAGAAGTTTATTTGCGGGAATTCCTCCCGGCGATATCGAGAATCGCTATCAAAATAGCTCCTGATCAGCTACTTCCCAGAGAACGAGAGCAAATATCTGAGGTAGTTTCGCAAATTGAAGGACTGCCAATTGCCGAGCACTTCCACGCCGATCTCGAGAGCCTTCGAAGTCTGTCAGATAGTTCAATCGATCGACACAGTGCTCCAAGTGATTCTCTCCACCAGGCAGAATCCGATGACGACTCCATCTGCCTAAACTGCATGTTTGTGGAAGACTACCCGGACTTGAAGCTCGCACCGCGTGGGAGGATATTGAGCCTAAAGGTCACCGGATTCGTGCTTCCAAAAGCGACTGAAGATGACATTATTGTCACAAATCCACTCGAACAACCGGAAGATCCTTTCATGGAACAGGCCAGGGAGTCTGTGGCTGCCGCGCGCAGCCTTCTAGAAGCCAAATATGGCCTTCAATCCCGACAGCATTTCCAGGTGAAGTTCGCGATTGACTCGACTGGTGCACGGTTTACGGGAGATTCACTGGGTGTCGCGTTCGCAGTTGGGGCGATAGCACTTCTTACTCGACTTGCGGTGATGCGTAGCAAGCTAAGAATTGAGCCAGGAGTTTCTTTCTCTGGTGCGCTTTCCAGGAAGGGAGAACTGAGGGGAATAAGTCTTGATGGACTGAAGCTCAAAATTGAACGGGCTTTCTACTCCTCAATTCGTTGCCTGGCTATTCCGGCAGAGCACCTTCACGAAGCAAAGGAGTTCCTGCTTAATCTACAAAGTCAATGTCCCTCTCGGCAGCTCGAGCTGATCGGGGCATCAACACTCGAACAGATTGTCGATGACGCAAGGCTCACAAGACAAGAGGCCATTGGTCTGCCTTCGTATGTCGCACGAAAGGTGGCGGCACGCGTTCGCAATAAGTGGCTGGAGGTACCCATACTCGCAATGCTATCTGTGATGCTGCTATTCTTGAGCCTCTATGTTGGTGATCGAACACCCTATGAACTCAGATTCGATGATTCCGAGTCACACGTGGTAAATCGATATGGTCACCGTCTTTGGGCCATACCTCAGTGGGGCGATACTCCCTATACCTCGGTCAATGCGAAAATTTGCGACCTCTACGGCGATGGCGAGCCCGAAGTGTTGTTCATTCCGTCTAGTGGTTCAGTTGCCAAGAATGCCGGGTGGCTTCACGTCTACTCGTCGGATGGAGATAGCCTGATGGCTTTGGACGGCAGAATCTGTCAGATCTACCCCGGTGATACAGTTGCCTGCTCCGATCCATTCGGTGATCTTTGGTGCGGCGTATTCACGACTCTTATCCGGAGTGAACTGCGAGTAGTCTCAGTAGTGAACCGCAATTCACCGGGAAGGTGCTATATTAAGATTTGGGATACCTCAGGTAAGCTCCATGGATGGTACATCAATTCGGGAGCAAGCCGCCTGGAATGGGCGCAGGATATCACTGGAGACGGTGTGGAGGAGTTTTTCTTCACTGGCTTTGCCAATCGGATGGATGGATGTGCTACCTGGTTTCTTCCGTCAGAATCGGCTTACGGTGTTTCACCGCCATACACGCACGAACCAGGTCATCCTGATCTGACTCAGGTGCTGCACGGCAACCAAATCAAGTACACGCTGATCCTCCCCAGCGACCTTGCGAATATTCTGAGCTCTCAAGAGTACCAGGGGGGATTAAGAGCGGAGAGTACCGAAGGAAAGGGCATCCGAATCAGGTCGGGTGAGGGGAATGCTCCGGTTACTCGGGCTGAAACATGGCTATTCTACAACTTCGACAATCAATTCAGGCTTCAGACAGTCAGTATGGACGACCACTTCAAGAAGCAGCGAAGATCGCTAGTAGAACAAGGTCAATTGCCGAAGATTGACGAAAACACATACCTCGATTCGCTCGCTTGCAAGGTAACCTATTGGATGGACTCATCCTGGGTGACCGAGGGTCAGTTGCGCGATGCGGCCAAACAGCAACCCTGATCGGTCTTGAGCCTCCCTTTCGCCCATACCAACTCATTTAGAAGAACTTCGCTGGATTTCTGGATTCCTTTCCGGCAAATGTGCGGCGGTGCGCCTAATATTAAGTGTGACCTGCAAACGGGTCTTTCACACTCAAGGGATCATTTCAAGCAGTGTAAATAGATTAGGTCTCCGGTTGAGAACAAGTTGAAATCAGTTTTCTGCAGCGATTGCTTGTTCCAGGGCATTGTCGGGGTTGAGAGGGGACGCACTCGATTGGCGAGTTATCGAGTGCCAACCATACCCGGTGGTGGTAACCATTCCACCGCCGGGTTGTTTGTTGGGCTCAAGATATATCTGGACTTACCATTGCCGGCAGACTCCATATGAATCTGAGCTACAGTTTGGATAGGAATCGTGTGCGCGAGAAAACAATGAGTTGCGAAGTTTGTTAGCAGGTTCTAACGTTGTAGATCTTATTGGTCTGCGATGTGGCTGTAAGTGATTGTGGGGCAGTTGAAATGGTGGCGGGGGCAGGATTTGAACCTGCGACCTTCGGGTTATGAGCCCGACGAGCTACCAGACTGCTCCACCCCGCGATCAGGATTGCCAATATACCGCCCCCACATCGCCTGTCAAGCAATCACTTACGATTGTCCAATAATTCCCTAACCCCTTGTCCGACTTGGAAAAGCTTTCCGCATGACAATCTCAATGATCGGAAACCGTCGAGCCATATACAACCGAAGGCGACTGAGCCAATGTCGACCAATGGCAACCGTGGCCACGAGGACAGAGTACGCATAAGCGCCGGAGACCTGAGGCGGTTGAGCTATGACGACCGGCGCATCATCGACCACTTCAACAACGGCGGCGTCACCAGTGTCGTTATGATCACCATTATCACCACCGCCGAGTAGGTCGATGCCGAGATCACCGCGTGACCATCGAGCATAAGTTTTGCACCGATTCCCGCAAAGATCAAACCAACCTCGCCGCGAGGGATCATTCCGAGCCCTACCGCGAATCGGTTGGTCTGTTTATCCCATATCCCGAGCGAGCAGGCCTGCTTGCCGATGATCGCCGCAATCGTCAGGACTGCCGCAAATCCAAGAATCTCTACCTGGGCGAAAGTGGTCAGGTCCACCAGCATCCCCATCCGCACAAAGAAGATCGGGACCAGGAAGATGGCGATCGGAGAGATCAGTTCTTCCATGGTATGTTTTTCGCGCTCTTCGAACTCCTGATATTCGATACGGTCGTAGATCAGACCGGCAGCGAATGCGCCAACAATCGGCGCCAGGCCGATCTTGCCGGCGACATACGCGAGGCCGAAACAGATCAATAACGCGAACGAGAGGAAAACCCCCTTGCCGCGAACTCGAATGGCCAGCTTGAAATATTTCGGAAGGAGCCATTGTCCCACCACAATAGCCCCGACAATGAAGATCAGCGCTTTGCCGATGATCCAGCTCACCTGACCGGCAGAAATACCGTCCTGGCCCGTTGAGGCCGCAGTAATTATCCCCGAGACGATCGCGAGGATCACTAATCCCAGTACATCATCGATCACCGCGGCTCCAAGAATGATCTTGGATTCACGCGAACTGGTTTTGCCGATATCTTTCAGCACACGCGCCGTTATTCCAACTGAGGTCGCACAAAGTGTAGCGCCAATGAAGGCGTGCACCAGTTCCGATTCTTCGGGCAGGAAGATGATGCTGACACCCCATCCCAGAAAGAATGGCGCGATGACGCCCAGAACGGCCACGAGCAGTGAGGTCAGGCCGACCTGCCGCATTTCACGGACAGTCGATTCTAAGCCAACCTCGAACAACAGGATGATCACACCCAATTCGGCCAGAATCTCCAGCGTGAGATTGGAACCGAAACCCTGGAAGAGGTCGATCCCGATCAGGTGTGCATTGCCGATCAGCATTCCGATGATCAGCTCTCCCAACACAGCCGGTTGACTGACCCGTTCGAACAGATCACCGCCAAGCTTAGCTGCCAGAAGGATGACGATCAGTTCGAGCAGGACATTAAGCACCGCGCCACCATGGCCGCTATCCCCTCCGCCGGCCGCAAGTGCGACCTCATATAATGCCAGCCCGCCCAACATCACCATAAGTAGCCGGGATCGCTGGAAGGTCAGTAGTCTTGTAAGTTTCACCTCAGACTCCAGTTACCGAAAGATCGAACCTGCTGTGTCCCGTTAATCGGGAGAATCTTGCCACCGGGGCGAATCGGCCGAATCGGTATAGTTTCAGGGCCGTCTGCCGATAATTATATGCAGATAAGGCGGTTCAAGACAAGTAAACAACTGGGGTTTCAGGGCTTATACTATGTTCATAATCATCGGCGCGATTGTCGTGGTCGGCGGCGTTCTGGGCGGCTTTATGCTGGAAGGCGGCCAGGCATTGGCTCTCTATCAGCCCCTCGAAGTGATGATCATTGGTGGCGCGGCTTTGGGCGCTCTGCTGATCGCCACGCCATTGACCGTGATCAAAGGAATCATCGGTCAGGCCAAAGGAGTCCTTGGCGCAGGGCTCGGTAAAAAGGATTATCTCGAACTGCTCGTCATGATGTACGAGATCTTCAATGTCGCGCGCCGCGATGGTCTGGTCGGCCTGGAAAACCATATCGAACACCCCAAAGAATCCGAGATCTTCAAACGTTATCCCAAATTCCTGGCAAACCACCACGCCGTGGAATTTTTCTGCGACACCATGCGCGTCATCATTTCCGGATCGGTCCAGCCGCATGATCTGGCTGACCTGATGGAAGAGGATATAGACACCCTGCATGCCGAAGAACTTCGCCCGTCCCAGGCGCTCAGTTCGGTAGCCGACTCGCTTCCGGGGCTGGGAATTGTCGCGGCGGTGCTCGGCGTCGTATTGACGATGTCCGCGATCAACGGCCCGCCCGAAGTTATCGGACACAAAGTGGCCGCCGCACTGGTCGGTACTTTCCTTGGAATTTTGGGGTGCTACGGCTTTGTCGGTCCATTGGCCGCCAGCATGACGCACCGGATCAACGATACCAAGCAGTATCTTGGCTGCATGAAACATGCGCTCCTCTCTTTCCATAAGGGAGTGGCCGGCGTTATCGCAGTGGAATTCGCCCGTCGAACGCTTTTTGCGGAAGTTCGTCCCGGATTCACCGAACTGGAAAAAGCCTGTAACGAGTCAAAGAAGAAGTAAGCCGTGGCTGACGAAGTCCAACCGATCATTATCAAGCGAAAAAAACATGGCGGACATGGCCATCACGGCGGCGCTTGGAAAGTGGCGTTTGCTGATTTCATGACGGCCATGATGTGCTTTTTCCTCGTGATGTGGCTGGTCGGGCAGAAGGACGATGTCAAGGAAGCGGTCGCCGGCTATTTCCGCGACCCGGGGAAATTCAATCAAGAGGGACGGTCGGGCGTTCTGAAAGGGACCGCAAACGCGATCAATGCGGAAAACCCGACTATGGGGTTGGTCAATAACCCGATTAAAAACGAAAACCTCCCCTCCGAATCGGAAAAAGAGCAACTGACGATCGCGGCCAAGAATATCCTGCAGGAACTCGAAAAGCAGGAAGCCTTCCAGCGGCTGAAAAAGAATATCCGGATCCAACTCACGGCCGAAGGACTGCGCATCATCCTGAACGAGTCCGAGGATGCCGCCGCATTCTTCGAACCCGGCTCCGACAAATTGCTGCAAAAAAGCGCGGTGGTCCTGATGGTGATCGCCCAGGAACTGGGAAAACTGCAGAATCGCCTCGTCCTCGAAGGACACACCGACAATACTTTCGGTGGCGAAGCCGGCTATACTAACTGGGAGCTTTCCGCGGACCGTGCCAACTCGGCGCGCGAGCTGATGGAGGTTTCCGGGCTGCACGACGGGCAGATCCGCGAGGTGCGCGGCTATGCCGACAAATTCCCCATGATAGTCGAAAATCCTTCCGATGCCCGCAACCGTCGCGTGACGATCCTGGTGTTGTACGAAGCGAAAGAAAAGACGTATGACCAGGTGGAGGTCGATGGCGACCTGTTCAGCGAAAACGGGTAATATCAGGTTCACACCTCGATTTCTTGCCTGACAATCGTCAAGCGCTCCCATATATTCTGCCTCAGCATTAAATGAATGCCCCCCGGTCCAATTGTGATCGGGGCTTTTGTGTTGTCCGACAGGCACTCCTGATCCCGTTTGTTTCACGTAAGTGACAGGGACAGAACCATAACCACAGCATCCCCACCCACCGGGTGGGTTTTCGCGTATCGGGAAATATGAAAACAGAGACTCGCACCCAACCGACCCACACTCCGACCCGCTTCCTCCAACTGTTGTCCCTCTGGCAACAATACGCACCGGTAATCGAGCTGCAGAATCGTCTGCAGGGGGACCATCCGCGCCTCTCTGTCGCCGGGCTGGCCGGATCGGCCGAGGCATTTCTGGTGCATGCGCTGGCGCAACAAACCGACCGCCCAATTGTCGTTGTCACTCGCTCCACGGATGAAGCGGCGGAACTGCACGAAGATCTCCTTTTCCTGATGGATCAGGAGAAGTTGGCGTTTTATCCCTCCCGGCAGATCCTCCCGTATGACTTCAAGGCGCCCGTCGGCGAGATCATGGGACAACGGATCAGTACTCTGGCCGGATTGATCGACCATCGCCTATCGGTAGTCGTCTGCCCGTTACGCGCCCTGATGGAGCCAACCATCCCGGTCGAGATCCTTGACTCAAGTCGGGTTGATATCGAGGTCGGGAAGTTGATTGATATCGACGAAATAGTGGAACGACTGGTGCAGCTTGGTTTCAAACGGGTGCCGCTGGTCGAAGAGGTGGGAGATTTCGCACGGCGTGGCGGACTGATCGATCTGTTCACCCCCGGATCGGAATTCCCGGTTCGCGTGGAGCTGTTTGATGATCAGGTGGAAACGATCCGCTATTTTGAGGTCGGCAATCAGCGGACTGTCGGGCAAGTCGATCGAGTGACGATCCTGCCGAAACGAGAGATCCCGATCACGCAGGAGACGCTGGAAGAGGAACTGGGGAAACTCCCGGAAGATGATGCCGACTATATTCGACATCGCTACCTGAATGACCCGGAACTCCCGGGACTCGAATGGCTCTCCGTGCTTTTTGGACTCAAGCAGGGATCGATCCTCGACTATCTCCCCGAGAATACGGTGGTCTTCCTCCAGAACGAAGAATCGCTCAAAGAAGAAGCGGATGCAGTGATCCTTGAAGCTGAGTCTTTGCATGCGAGACTGAAGGAGCGGTTGAGCCGCCTTCCCGCCCCGACCGAATATTACCTGGCGCCGGACAAAGTCTTTTCCCGTCTCGAGGGGAAGACCCACATCAACCACCTGCCGTTTCGCGGAGCCAAAGCGGATGTGATCGCCTTCAACTGCCAGCCGCATCCCGCGTTTAATGCCCGCCTTGATCTGCTGGGGAAAGCGATCGGGGATTACCGGGATATCAATATCGACTACGTCATCACCACCGACAATGAGGGACAGGCAGCTCGGCTGGATGAATTGATCCAGCAGAAAGCGTCGCTCGCCGTGCGGCCCCATGTTGAGGTAGTTTCGATCCGCGCAGGCTTTGCCTGCCCCGATGCCGGATTTGTCATCCTGACAGACCATGAGATCTTCAGCCGTCACCACCGGCGGATCCGTCGCAAGAAATTCCGCGAGGGAGTGGCGATCTCCGACTACTCCGCCCTGATGAAGGGGGACTATGTCGTACACACCGAATATGGGATCGCACGCTATCTCGGTCTGCAGACCCTCACTGTGGACAAGCGGAATCGGGATTGTTTGCTGTTGCAGTATGCCGGGACCGACAAGCTGTATGTACCGATAGAAGAATTCAACCGCGTCTCCAAATACTCCGGCAAAGATTCTGCTCCGCAGTTGACCGCATTGGGTGGCCCGGGATGGGAGAAGCTGAAGGCCAGGACCAAGAAGGCGATCGCCGACATGGCGGCCGATCTGATCCGCCTCTACGCCGCGCGCAAGACCCGCTCGGGTCACGCGTTTGGCGAGGATTCCGTCTGGTTGAAGCAGCTAGAAGCGTCCTTTCCGTATGATGAAACACCCGACCAACAAAAAGCGATCGATGATGTCAAACGGGATCTGGCGATTGAGAATCCAATGGATCGCCTGGTCTGCGGTGATGTCGGGTATGGAAAAACCGAAGTGGCGATTCGCGCCGCGTTTAAGGCTATGGACGGCGGTAAGCAGGTCGCCTTGCTGGTGCCGACAACCATCCTGGCACAACAGCATTTCACCACGTTTTCTGAGAGATTACGAGATTATCCGTTCAAGATAGAACTGCTTTCTCGTTTTCGGAGTCGAGCTGAACAGCTTGAGACAGTCAAGCGCGTGGCGGCCGGGCAGGTGGATCTGGTGATCGGAACTCATCGCCTCCTCTCCAGAGATGTCGAGTTCTCCAAGCTCGGGCTCCTGGTGATCGATGAGGAACATCGGTTTGGCGTAAAGCATAAAGAGAAATTGCGGGAGATCGCCGCAACTGTCGATACGTTGGCCATGACCGCCACGCCGATCCCACGGACATTGCAAATGTCGCTGATGGGGGCGCGCGACATGAGCCTGATCAACACCTCACCCAAAGACAGGTTACCGATCATTACCGAGATCGCCGAATTCGATCCTTCGGTTATCACCACGACCATTCTTCGCGAACTGGAGCGCGGCGGACAGGTCTTTTTCGTGCACAACCGGGTACAGACGATCGAAGCAATGCATGAGTATCTCAAGAAGTTGCTTCCCAAGATCGAGATCGCCGTGGCGCATGGTCAGATGCATGAGCGAACCCTTGAAGGGATCATGCTCGCCTTCATGGCCAAGCGGTTTGACCTGTTGCTGTGTACTTCGATCATCGAATCCGGACTGGATATCCCGAATGCCAATACGATCATCATCAATCGCGCCGATCGATTCGGACTGGCGCAGTTGTATCAGTTGCGCGGGCGAGTGGGGAGATCGGACCGTCGAGCCTATTCATATCTATTGACACCGCCAATGCGGATGCTCAACCGCGACGCCATCAAGCGATTGCGCGCCCTTGAAGCACACTCCGATCTTGGATCAGGTTTCGCCCTGGCGATGCGGGATCTTGAGATCAGAGGGGCGGGAACAATCCTTGGCCCGAAACAGTCCGGCTTCATCGAAGAAGTTGGCTATGATCTCTACAATCGTTTGCTCGAGGAAGCGGTCGCCGAATTGCGCGGTGAAGAGATCCAGCGTCTGCCGGAAACCAAGCTGGAGATCGATATCGAGACATATCTCGCGGACGAGTATATCAACGACCGAAGACAGAAAGTCGATGTGTACCGTCGATTGGCGGATGCCCGCAACCTGGATGATGTCGAAAAGATCCGGGAGGAAGTGGCTGATCGATATGGACGAATGCCGCAGTCCGCGCTCAATCTGATCGAGGCTACCGCAGTGAAGATAGCCGCATCGCTTTTGGAAGTTGAGAAAGTGAAGATCCGGTCTGGACGCGTGAATCTCTTTTTCGGTGAGAACCGTCGACTGACCCGACCGGAAGTGGAAGCACTCCGACAGGGGACCGACCGCCCGATGGAGTTTTCACTCCTGGGTGCTCCGCGAATCGATATCGATCTCAGTTCATTGAATGAAACGGAGCGTCTCCCGCACCTTCGCGGAATGCTCAGCAAGGTCGGATAGAACCGTCTCAGCGACCTCGGGTGGCGGCCTCGCGCACGAGCGCGGCGTATCTGGCCGCCAATGGACCGGATGCATAGGTCGCCTGAGCATAGTGATGCCCGACCTCAGCCATCGCGGACCGCTTCGCCGGATCCTGCAGCAGTTCGACTAGGCAATTGGCGAGTTTGGCGCTGTTATCCAGTTCTACCAACCGACCGGTTTTGCCGTCCTCGATAATGTCAACTATTCCGCCCGATCGCGTCCCCACTGCGCACGCGCCGCACATCATTGCTTCCGAAAGCGCCAGGCCGAATCCCTCGCGATACGAATTCAGCACGGATATCGCCGCGCGATTGTAAACGGTCCGCAACGCCGTCTGCGAAACAGGGGGAGTGATCGTGACAAACGTCTCCAATCCAAACTGCTTGATCATCCCTTGTATAGAGTCCTGAAGCGGACCACCACCGTAGATCTCCAGCTTGGCAGCCGGATGCTTCTCCGTTACCAGCGCGAACGCTTTGATCAGGAAATCAACGCGCTTCTGATCGGTGAAGCGGGTTACCGCCACTACCAGGTTGGGGTCACGCTCGACTGCCGCATCGCGGAAGAAAATGGTCTCGTCATGGGGGAGAGGGAGTACCTCGAGTAATGATCCGACCGAAGGCTCCATCTCGATGATCTCATCGCGCAGATAGGATGAAACAACAGTCCATCGATGCAACCGCCTGGTCAGTCCGCCAAAATAGAGCCGGGAGAGTTTGGCATACTTGGAGATCAGACGGATATCGGTCCCGTGGGAAGAAAGGATCATCGGCAGATCGGTTTTGGAGGCGATAGACTTCATGACGATGCCGGACGGAATCAGCCAATTGCCCGCGACCACCTGGATCTTCTGCTCAGCGATGATCTTAAATGCCGCTGTGCGAAATGCATCGAGGAATCGCTTGAACTGGAAAATGCCGCTGACTGAGCCAAGTACCAGTTGATGCATGGCGCCGCGATAGGCGATCGTCTCTTCGGCATCTGTCGGCGCATAGCGAAAGCGATAGACCGGTACACCATCCATCACCTCATATTCGGGGAGACCGGCATCATGTGGCGCCAGCACAATTGGCGCAATTCCCTGCTCGGTAAGTTTTCTCGCCAGAAGTGCGATAAAGCCGCCGGCAAAGTCACCCGCAAAGCGGGGATAGTTGTGGGTCAGGATCAGTAGTCTAACTGGCTCGCTCATAGTCTATTAAGTGTACAACATCGAAATCGCTAATGAAATTAAAATGTCCCCGGCTGAGGCAACTTTGTATATTCACCAGCACGTATGAAGCAGGTTTCCCGACAACTCGATTTTGCCACCCATCTTGATTTCAGCGCTATCCTGACCAATCCGATCCTGGATATCGCGGCGCGAGTCTGGGAAGCTGACCGCTATGAGGCGTTTCGGACCTGTTATCGTTCGATGCGGCGGATCGATGATCTGGTGGATCATCGACGCGCCCTGCAAACACCGATCACGCCAGAAGAGATCATCGAGATCGAGGCAGGGATCAGCCAATGGGTCGCCGAGGCAACGGCCGGGCGCTCGACCGATCAATTCACCACCGCATTTCTGGCGACACTGGCCGATTTCCGCATGCCGCTCTGGCCGTGGGAACGACTCTGTCGCGCCATGATCTACGACCTGACTAATAATGGATTTAGTACGTTTCATCAGTTCCTTCGGTATTGCGAGGGAGCGGCGATTTCACCGGCCGCCGTCTTCATGCATCTCTGCGGCGTACGTGGCGCGCAGGGAGAGCGGCAGGTTCCGCCATATGATATCCGACTGGCGGCCCGCCCACTGGCGATCTTTTCATATCTGGTACATCTGATGCGCGATTTCGAAAAGGACCAGCGGGAAGGACTGAATTACTTCTCTGATGACATCCTGCGTCGTAACGATCTGACGCGCGAGCAGATTCGAGAACTGGCGATCAATCAGTCGGTAACGAAGCAACTTCGCGGGCTGATGTCGGATTATCATTGGATCGCCGGCGAGTACCAGGTCCTGGCGCGTCGAATGGTTGACAAAACTTTGCCCTTGCTTGCGCCGAGATATCAGTTGAGTCTTGAGTTGATCTACTCATTATATAGCCAGATATTCGAGCAGATCGACCCGGTCGGTGGCCGGTTCACCACTGCGGCGACGAACCCATCGCCGGAAGCAATTGAGTCCCGTATCCAGTTGACTATCAATAACTTTCGCGAAGTATCCTGAAACTCAGGGAAGATTCTCCTGTTCTACTTGTATTGACTTACAGTAAACAGTGAGATGGAATGAACAGTCTTATGCATAACGACTTTTCGGGTATAAAGGAAGTAGGAGCAGAAATGAAAAAACTATTTTGCACCGGGATGTTCCTGCTGGGGGCAATAGCCGCCCAGGCATCCGACATGGCAGTCACCGTCTACAACAATAATCTGGGTGTCATCAGTGAAACACGCTCATTGGATATCAAGCAGGGGAGAAATCGTCTCTCTTTCACCGATGTTCCGGCGCTGATCGATGCGGCTTCGGTGCGGGTGGAATTACCCGGCGGCAACAACAAGCTGACTATCCTGGAGCAGAATTACGCTTACGATCTGGTCAGCCCGGAGCAGATGTACCAGAAGTATATCGATGAACAGATCGAGATCGTTGACGAAGATGGAAAACTCTATAGCGGAAAACTTCTCGCTTACAGTGGTGGGGCGATCACGTTGATGGATGCATCCGGTAAGGTGAAGATCGTTACCTCCGCGAAAGTGACCGAAGTCAGTTTCCCGGCATTACCCGAGGGACTGATCACTCGCCCGACTCTCAATTGGCTCTATAATTCCTCCACCAGCGGCAAAGTGGATCTCCGCGTTGGTTACCAGACCAGTGGACTGAGCTGGAATGCGGAGTATGTCGGCGTGCTGGACGAAAAAGAAACCTCTCTTGGCCTCTCCGGCTGGTCCTCCATCAACAACTTCTCCGGCAAGAGCTACAAGGATGCTTCTCTGAAACTGATCGCGGGTGATATCTCGCGCGCCAATCAGCCACCGCAGCCGATATACAAAGGGCGAATGGAGCTCTCTGCAACCGCCGACGCCGCCGGTTTTGAAGAGAAGCAGTTCTTCGAATATCATATGTACACACTCCCACGCAAAGCGACCGTGCTGGATAAAGAGATCAAACAGCTATCGCTGTTTGATCCGGCGAAAGCCTCGGTTCGCAAAGTGTATGTCTACAAACCGGAAGAGAACCAGAAACAGGTTGCGGTTGCGGTGAAATTCAAAAACTCGGAGCAGACCGGACTGGGAATGCCGCTTCCGGCCGGACGAGTACGCCTCTTTAAGGCAGACACGGATGGCGCACTGGTACTTCTGGGTGAAGACCTGATCGACCATACGCCGAAGGATGAAGAGGTCAACCTGCGAGTCGGCTATGCGTTTGATATCGCCGCCGAAGAACGGATGATGACCCAAACGCGCATCTCCGACCGAGTCGAAGAGCGGGATTTTGAGATCGAATTCCGCAATCATAAGAAAGAGACAGTCACGATCTCTGTAGAGAAGAATCTGTATGGGTCAGTCGAAGTGAAACAGGCGGATTTCCAGTATAAACTGAAGGATGCCAACACGCTGACGTTTGATATCACGGTACCGCCGGATCAGACGGTGATCTCGAAGTACAAGGTCCGGATCTCATGGTAGCGTGGGTTGACAAGGCTTGTGACAAATGTTACATTTGGCCGGAAAACTGTACGGGTGTATCGATTATCAGGAGGCATAGTTTGAAGACATTCATGAGGTTAGTCATATTGGCCCTGGCGCTGACGATGGTCGCCGGATCAGCCGAGGCCCAGAGAAAGGGACGAAAACTCCCTGAAAAAGCCTATATCGAGTCCGCGCAGATCGCGATTGGCTACAAAGATACTGCTCACCTGAGAGTCGCCATACCGAATCTCGATTCGCTGTTGATGTGGTATGGTCCGCATCCGGAAGCCTACTACTGGCAGAACCAGATCGCCGCAGGCTTTGTCGACCAGATCTCCAGCCCCAAGGATAAAGAGCCGTGGGTGATGGTAATGGCGGCCTACCGTGACTCCCTCAAGCAGACCTGCGCCAATTCCAAGATCAAGGCCAACTACCGTAAGAATTGCCAGGACTTCTCTGATCGCTGCGATTCGACCGCGGTCAAATACTGGCGCATTTATTACAATCAGGGGATCGAGCAACTGGGCACGATCGAGGAAGCGTCCAAGGAAATGAAGGCGGAAGCGGATTCCACCACCAAAGCCTACTACAAAGAGAAGATCATGGCCGCTGGCGACTCTGCGCTCTTTAATGTCAGGCTCTGTATTATCCTCGATTCCACGGATAACCGCGCCTATCTGCTGGCCGGATCGGTCGCCGAAAAACAGGGGAATCTCTCCCTCTCCAACGAGTGGCTGCAGCGTGGTTTGAAATACACAGCCGACTCAACCCAGATCCTCCTGCAGATCGCCTATAATATCCTTGGCGAAAACAAGTATTGCGAAGCGATCCCGTATCTGAAGCAGTACGCCGGAGTGGCTCCCTCGGATACCGGCAACCTGCTCAACCTGACCATCTGCTACAACAACTGCAAGTTCTATGACTCTGCGGCGATGATCAATCACCAGATCCTTGGACTCAACCCGAACCAGCCGGACGCGCTGTTAGGGCTTGGGCAGTATTTCAATCAGTTGGGCATCTGGGCAAACGATTCGACCAACGCAGCCAAGGACCGCAAAGACGAGGCCGCAATCAAGAAATGGACCGACTATCGGGCGGAGCTGTTCGATTCATCAAAAGTCTATTTCAAGCGTGCGTTTGAAAATGACCCGACCAATCTGATCGCGGTTGAAGAATATGCCGTCGTCGCGTTTGTCACTTCGGACTTTGTCGCTGCAACGACCGCATTCGGTAAACTGACCGAACTGGAACCGAGCCGAACCGAACACTGGATCTCGCTTGGCGATGCTCATATCAACATGAAGAAATTCAAGGATGCGATCACCGCGTACGAAAAGGCAGTCGAACTGGAACCGGACAACCGTCAGGTCTGGGAACGACTCGCCGACCTGTATGCGGAAGAAGGCATGTCGGCCAAGGCCGCTAAAGCCAAAGAGCACCTTAAGTAAGCACCCAGTATCACCTTTTGAAATTTAAGGCAGGACAGTTCGTCCTGCCTTTTCTATATTCCAGAACATGTCATCCCACCCTTTGATCACCGTGGCGATCGCCGGACCATTGCGCCGGGCGTTTACCTATGCGACACATGACGCGATCGGACCGCTCACCCCCGGGCAACGACTGCTCGTTCCGTTCGGCAAAGGGAGAAAACTCGGCTACTATCTCGGTCCATCCGAACCACCTCCGGGCAATATTACGGTCAAGCAGGTGATCAAACCGCTGGATGAAGTCAGCTTTTTCTCCGCGGACCTGTTTCAATTCTGCCTCTGGATGGCTGATTACTATTTCGCTAATCCGGCGGATGTTCTCGCCTGCGCTCTTCCGTCGATGCTGAAATCCGCAGTGGCTGTCCGCTATCGCTGGGCCGACCAGATACTTACCATCCCAAAACAGGTTGAGTCACTCTGTAAACCAGGCAAGAAGATCTCTGCCGCCACACTACAGAGCATTCACCAGTCCGGAAAAACGATCTTTCGCAAGCTGGTGAGCGAGGGTCTGGTCGAAGAGATTTGGGATGGGGATGCCTCCGATGATTCCCAACGGATCGGTGGTTATCGGATGGCCGAGGATGCACAGCTTGAGACTCTGGCGGCAAAAGGGAAACAGCCCCCCGTGCCGTTTTACGGCGAAAAGAGCCGCAGTGAATTAAGAGAACTGGGCTGGAGTGAACACTACCTCGGAAAAGCGATCGCCCAACGGCTTCTTCTGCCGATCCCCGCAAAAGAAAACCATCCGCTTGATTTCATCAAGGGGCGGCCGGAAGTCCGGAGTATCTCACTCAACGCCGAACAACGGAGCGTTGTCGACACGGTGACACCAGCACTGACGGCGGGATTTAAACCCTTTCTCCTGCATGGTATCACCGGTTCGGGGAAAACGATCGTTTACTGTCACCTCGCGCAGGCGGTGATCGACCTTCACAAAACCGCGCTGGTCCTGACTCCTGAGATCGCGTTGAGTGGCGCGACCCTCGCGTACCTTCGCGGATTTTTCGGCGATCAGGTGACGGTCATTCATTCGGCCATGACCGACCGTGAACGGCTGGATAGCTGGCGCGGTATTCGACGCGGCAAGTATCGCATTGTGGTCGGACCACGCTCCGCCATCTTTGCGCCGCTCCCGGATCTCGGACTGATCATCGTCGATGAAGAGCATGATGGTTCATACAAGCAGGATGATCCTTCGCCGCGCTTTCATGGGCGAGATTGCGCCATCATGCGCGCCAAACAAAACAATATCCCCGTCCTGCTCGGCTCAGCCTCGCCATCGATTGAGTCATACTACCACGCCCGACAGGGGAGATACCATCTGCTGGAATTGACCCAGCGCCCCGGAGAAGCGGTCCTTCCGGAGATCCGGATTGTTGATATGCGGACCGAGGGAGTCAAGGGAGAGGCCGGCTTCGTTTCCCTTCCGCTCAAGAAGGAAGTTGAGAAGCGGCTGGCGCTCGACCAACAGGTGATTCTCTTCTTAAATCGACGGGGCTATTCGCCAATGCTCCGGTGTGGCGACTGCGGTCATATACCTCTCTGCCCGTCCTGTAATATCCGTCTGACCTACCATAAAGTTGGTCACCGCCTCACCTGTCATTATTGCGGATTTATCCGCTCCAACTACGATAACTGCGACCAATGTTTCGGGACAAAGATCCTCTACATGGGAGCCGGGACGCAGAAGGTGGAAGAGATGATCCCGAAACTGTTTGTTGGCGCCACCACCATTCGACTGGACTCGGACTCCGCAGGTGGGCGAGTCTCGGCGCATCGCATTCTGAATGCGTTCGCTCAGCGTGAGTACAACCTGTTGCTCGGGACACAAATGGTGACCAAGGGACTGGACATGCCGAATGTCTCGCTGGTCGGCGTCCTCTCTGCGGACAGCGGTTCCGATCTGCCGGACTTCCGCTCAACCGAAAAAACATTCGCCCGCCTCTTGCAGGTGGCCGGACGGTCCGGGCGTGCAGGAATTCGCGGCGAGGTCATCTTCCAGACCTACGCGCCGGAATCGGAGTTGATCACCGATGCTTCGCGGCAGGACTTCCGGTCGTTCTACGAACGGGAACTTCTCTCGCGCCAGGAATGCAGTTATCCGCCGTTTGTCAGACTTACTAATATCATCTTCTCGTCGCTCGAGGAAGCCTCGCTGGAGACAGTCGCGCTGGAGTTTCATGCCCGCCTCAAGGCGCGATTGGCACAAAGCGGTATCACTGCGCAACTGCTCGGCCCGCACCCGTGTCCGCTTTACCTTCTGCGCAAAAGCTACCGCCGTCATATCATCGTCAAGACCAACCAGCAGGTCGCATTCGTCCGGATGTTGACTCAATGGGAGGCGGAGGAATCGCGCTTCAAACTGCCGGCGGCGATCAAGGTCATTGTCGATATTGACCCGGATGATATGATGTAGTGCGAGTCGGCCTTCAACTCTCTATATTGTCAGTATGAAGCAGAGTACTAAACGATGTGCGGTTATTGTTGGTGGCGGCGCCGCTGGCTATTTTGCGGCGATCCGCGCGGCGGAATCATTCCCCGATCTGCGGGTTCTCCTCTTTGAAGCGACCCACCGCCCGTTGCTCAAAGTCCTTCTCTCGGGCGGCGAACGCTGCAATGTCACGCACAACTGCTTCGAACCGAACGAACTGATCAAAGGATACCCGCGCGGGAGCCAGGAGTTGCGCGGCCCTTTCAGCAGATTCCAGCCCAGAGATACTGTCGCCTGGTTCACCGCGCGAGGGGTGGAGCTAAAGACGGAGCCGGATGGCCGGATGTTTCCAGTTACCGACAGTTCCGCCACAGTGGCTGACTGCCTGAAACAGGCCGCAGAAGCCGCCGGCGTTGAAGTCCGACTGGCCGCCAGAGCCAAAGAGATCATTCGATCTTCGGGGGATGGATCCCGTTTCGAACTCCACCTCAAAGAAGGGGAGCCGATCATCGCGGACTCGATCCTTCTGGCTTCCGGCTCGACTCCATCCGGGTACAAGATGGCGGCATCGCTCGGCCATACGATCACCACTCTCGCCCCGTCACTTTTCACGTTTCAAATTCAGGATCGACGGCTCGATGGTCTTTCCGGTATTTCAGTTCCCAAAGCGCATCTCACGCTGACCATCCCGGACCAACACAAATTCGAGCAGACCGGCCCTCTTCTGATCACCCATTGGGGATTGAGCGGTCCCGCCGTGCTGAAACTTTCTGCCTGGGGCGCACGAGAACTGCAGAAAGCAAACTACCATGCCACCCTACATATCAACTGGCTGGTGAATCATACTCTCGAGTCGGCGCGCGTCATGCTCGATTCCTTCCGCGCCAAGCATCCGATCAAACAGATCCAGTCGGAAGGACCGTTTTTTCTCCCGAGACGGCTCTGGATCCGCATCACCGAACATGCGGGGATAGAACTCGATCGCACCTGGTCCAACCTGACCAGAGAGCAAGCCGCTTCTCTCTGCCATCAGCTTCTGCACAGCGAGTTTGCGGTTGTTGGCAAAGGGGAGTTTAAGGATGAGTTTGTCACCTGTGGTGGCGTCTCACTCAAAGAAGTTGACCTTCGGAATATGCAGAGCAAGCTTGTTCCGGGTCTCTTTTTCGCGGGAGAACTGCTCGATATCGACGGGATCACCGGCGGATTCAATTTCCAGGCCGCCTGGACAACCGGATGGATCGCCGGGTCGCATTTAGGTGATGCTCACTAACTTCGATTCCGTTGTCGAATCGCTGTACGAATAGTCGGACTTCAACTCTCTATCACAGCATAGAATCAGTCTGAATCTTTCTGAAAGGAAACTGTCATGAAGAAGAACATCGGGAATCTGGAACGGATCATTCGGATCGTCGCCGGGCTGGCGATCATATCACTCGCCTTTTGGGGCCCGAAATCTCCCTGGGCTTATCTTGGAGCAATCCCCCTCCTGACCGGACTGGTCGGATGGTGTCCACCGTATGCCATGCTGGGAATCTCCACCTGCAAGCAGACAGCAAAAACCAGTTCCGGACGATAACTCTTCCGGAACTGGTCTATGGTTTGAGTAGATTGAAAGACTATTGATCGTCAGATGACAGGTCGATCGGCTCGTCGGCATCCGCCTCGGCCATCTGGGCCAGGATCTCCGATGTGGCCTCGACATCCTCAGGATGTACCTGGATCTCGATCGCCCCGATCATCGGATTGTAGCCGACCTGCCCCATACTGAAGAGGCCAACGACACCCTCGTTTTTGGCGAAATACTGAATATCCGCATCCTCGAGCAACGATTTGGCGACCGCCAACTCAGGAGCGCTGGTGAATGTCCCAACCGTCACCAGTTCGACATAATCCATTTCATCTTCCGGTGCCAGTTCGGCCACCAGGGGAATTTCACAGTCAGTACACCGGGTTACCCCCTCAGTGTATTCAGCACGACATTTCGGACAAAACATATTTACCTCATTTCCAACCTAGTGACGCAAGTTACGGCATGCGACTGCCGGAAACCAATCCTAACTTTCGGCCTTCCGGATGGATTGACTTCGGCACCGCCTCTGCCTACAATACTACGTTTATACGACCGAATTCGACTATCAATATTCCGCAGGAACAACGACAAATGGTCATACGCGAATTAGCCCCCAACGACTCCCTCGAGGCCCTCACCGAACTACTCCACCGTGCCTATAAACAGCTTGCGGACATGGGGCTACGCTACCTGGCGACCCATCAGGATGTCGCCACCACCCAGCGCCGGATCTCCCGGGGAACCTGCTTTGTGGCGGAGATCGATGGCCGCATTGTCGGGACTATCACCTTCAACCCGCCGGGAATAGCCAAAGGCTCCCCCTATATCGAAAAAGCGGGGGTAGGGCATTTGCAGCAGATGGGAGTGGAACCGGGCCTCCAACGGCAGGGGATTGCCAAAGCCTTGATGACCCATGCCGAAAACTACGCTCGCCTGAACGGAGTGGCGGAGATCTCCATCGATACCGCCGAGACCGCAACTCATCTGATATCGTGGTATGAACGGATCGGCTACGAATTCAAAGAACATATCCAATGGGATGTCACCAACTACCGGTCAGTGGTGATGGGAAAGAAGCTGTAGTCGGGCCGACTTACTGCGGACGGTCAACTTTGGTCAGCGGGAGGGGGAGATCTGAACTCAGTATTGGTCTCCAGAACGCCTTCAACGAGTCGCTTTGATCTCCATTCCAGTATTCATATCCGGCCAAACCATAGTCATTGCTGAAATAGAACGCCCACGCTCTCGGGCCTAAACTTGAATCAGATAAGTTGAACTCACGCCAGAGAATTCGAGTCAGTCCGGTAAACGTAGTTCCTGCAAATGTCACCGACTGATCCAAGTTGGCGAACTGCTCCATCACCAGCGTCGGATAAAACGCTACAGTATCGAGAACCCTTTTCCCGATTTGAATGGAATCGGTAAGGCTGAGGAACAGATCTCTCCCACCCATTCGAAACTGCAGAGTATCTTCAGTGAATGCAATGTTCACAGGTGCGAAATGAAACCCTTCAAGCATCGAATAGCACACACCGCTGTCGGAGACAAAGGCAAAGGCGTTAGGGACATTGGCCAGCCAGAGACTGCTGTCAGTACCGTCATTGTAACGGTACCAGTACACGACGTTACGGTAGTTAATGGTTGTTTTGTCCCACACCCCGTTTCTGTTGCAGTCGAGGAACGGCATATACTTAGCCAGGCTATCTCTGGGGAGCTCAGCGGTTGAAACGCGGATTTCGCCATTGCCATCAATGTCATCAAACGGCAAATAGCCGTCCCACTCTGAGGGAGGAGTCTCAAGGCCATCATGCTTGCCATTATAGTTCAGGTCCTGATTGATAGCCGAGTTACTTGATCTGACAAATCCGTCAATGCCGTTATCGTATTTCCCGTTGCCGTTAAGATCGGTGTATGGCTCATCCAGAATGTGCTCAAAATCCACGATTGGCTCCCAGCCGCTCCTACTCCATGCCACCGCCGTGATTTCCGAAGTATCCTGTAGATTCACAAATGCAATTTCCCGGATATTCAGGAAGATCGCATCCGGGGGATTGGTCGACTTCTCCTCACCACAACCGACCAAGGAAAGGACTGTAACCACGATTAGCGCCACTGACACTATCACATTCGAGCTTTTCAGTCTCATCATCATCCTCTCACGGCCGGTCAACTTTGGTTAGGGGAAGGGGGAAGGAACCGGTAAACTGCTCACTGATGATGAAGTGCTGTTCGAACACTCCAAAGTAATCTCTGCACCGAATGTCAGCTTGTATCAGCCCAACCCCCTTGACGAAATAGAGGTCCCAACTCGCATTGCGGAATTGCTCGTGGTATGTGTACCGCCAACTAGCCGAATCAAAACGAATGTGCAGAACTTCATCCAGCTTGATATCGCCGAATTCAAAGTCGTTTAGAAATCTGGTATGTCGCTTGATCTCATCTCCCTCCCTGATCGACACGCTTTCCGATCTATGCTCATGGATCGACGCCGAATCCGCCAGCCGAAGGTATATGCCGTTGTTTATGAAGCCATAATAAGAGTACTGGGTGAACTCGATCTTCAATTCTGGAGACATTTGACTTCCAACAAACCAGTAATGCTTTCCAGAGTCTGAGAGAAAATAGTAAGCCGAGTCGATCCCGCTGACAAAGTGCTGAACACTGGCCGGATCGTATCCGTACGCTTCCCATCGTCCCAGCAGGGTGCCTTCATTGACCGCTGAATCCCATACGCCATTCCCATTCCAGTCAACAAAGGGCGCGTAAGCGCAGTCAGGAGACAAATATTCATTCCCAAGTCGAATTGTACCGTTGCCGTCCAGATCATCCAGGGGAATCATCGGTTCCCACTGAGACGGATGCATGTTCTCAGGACCGTCTCTTCGTCCATTGTAGTTTAGGTCCTGGTTGATGGACTGGTCACTCGATCGAATAAATCCGTCAATGCCATTGTCATATACTCCGTTGCCATTCACGTCGGTATACGGTTCACCGATGATCTCTTCCCAATTGACAAACGGCTCACAGGTGTCACGGGAATCGGTAAATCGCAAGACCATTATCTGGCTAGTATCATTGACGCAAAAAAGTAATCGACAGCTTTCGGAAATTCAGGCTCGGGCCTGACGGAGTTACTTGAGCCATCGCCCGAAGAGCAACCGAGACCGATCAAGCCGATCAGCAGAAAAACAGAAACTGCAGAAGAGAATCGTGACGAGTTCAAACCCATTACCCCTTATCTCGCCAATATACGACTCATTTGGCGATATTCAAGACGATATCCTCGGCCCTTCCGTGAACTCTCTAACCTATTGCTATGCAATACACTCTTCTCGCATTCTCCGCTTGAAATCTCGCCCTTCCGGAGCTATACTCTCACCGTCGGTCTGCCGAGACAGGGATGTTCCGCCTGGCAGAACGTGATACTGATAAATTCGTTCATACTCTATCATATCTGGAGGAGCTGGTGAAAGCTTTCAGGATTCTTTTTGCAGTTATTCTCGCACTCGGTTTGACCTCGTGTGGAGAAAAGAGCGGCGATACCGCTGACAGTGGTTCAAGCGGCTTTGCCGCCGATGCCGGCGTTAAACTTGATGGTCAGCCGATAACAGTGGCCAATGTCACTTTCACTCCGCCGGCCAATTGGAAAGATCTCGGATCATCCGGGATGCGCCAGGCGGTCTATGCCTACGGTCCGACCAACGGCGAAAGTGATTCCGCCACCATGATCGTCTTTTATTTTGGACCGACCGGCGGCGGCGGCGTGCAGGATAATATCGCGCGCTGGCTCGGGCAGATGTCGACCGCCGATGGCGGCGATGTTTCGGCCATCGCCAAGCAGTCCTCATTTGAAGTCGACGGTATGAAAGCGCACTGGGTCGAGGTCACCGGTACTTACAACGCCTCCATGGGTGGCGGCGGTATGCCGGGTGGCGCGTCTGAGCCGAAGAATGACTACCTGATGGCCGCGGCCGTGCTCGAAGGACCACAGGGGAATCTCTTCTTTAAGCTGACCGGTCCGCAAAAGACCGCGGCAGAAATGGTCGTCGGATTTAAAGCAATGATGGCGGCTGTCAAGAAAACCGCATGAACAGAATAACCGGGAAAAATAGTGAATAAGGAGTACGTATGAAGAAGTCAAACATGATGTTGGTTGCTGTCGCACTGCTGATGATGGCAATCGCAGTGATGGCCGCCGACCCGGCGGCTCCGCCGGCCGGCATGCCGGAAATGGGACCGCCAGCCGAAATGAAGCAGTTGGCGACCCTCGAAGGGACCTGGGATGTCGCGTCCAAGTTCAACATGAGCCAGGACCCGGCCGTCCCGCAGTGGATGGAATCCAAAGCCGTCGCCACCTACTCGTATGCGTGCGATGGTGCGGCGATGCTCTGCAACTATTCTGGTGACCCGATGATGGCTGGAATGCCCGGATTTAAGGGTTACATGGTGCAGGCCTGGGATCGTGAACTGAAGCAGTGGCAGGCCACCTGGGTCGACAATATGTCCGGCCGTATCTCTATCTACACCGGCACCGATGATGGCAAGCAGATGGTGATGACCGGCGAAGACCGGATGATGGGGCAGGTCTTCCTCTCCCGCATGACCGTCTCCAATCGCACCGAGACCTCGTACGATTGGAAGATGGAAGCGTCGATGGACGGCGGCAAGACCTGGTTCGAATCAGGTCAGTCCAAGTACACCAAGAGAAAGTAATTGGATCCAATCCAAACAGAAGGCAGGGCCGGCGGGCTCTGCCTTTTTATTTTGGACGAAACGATACTGACCGAAAGCTGTTACACAAACGTATGACTGATCTGAACAAATTGCGCTCGTACGCGGATATTCGGAAATTCGCCGACCCCGAAGCATTTTCACGCGCCACGAACTTCATCGCCTGGCACAACCGCCTGACGATGACCCCGATGCTGGAGCCCTGGGAAGCGCTGGTGGTGACACTGATGCATGAAGAGCGGCCGATCGATGGCCTCTTCTATACCGGTCTCAAAACGCTGTTGGAGGGCGTGCGCACTGAACCAGTGCTCTCACTCGAACAGGCGAAAGATCAGAGCGAAAATACTTCTCGAGCAGCTCACACAGGGGAAATAAAAAAGGACCATTCGAGGGGAGAATGGCCCTTAACAGGTATGGTAGGTACTAGATAGCAGGTACCTAATTTTTTGCTCAGTCTAATTTCGGCTGTTTTTCGCCAGCTCTTCCAGGAACAACTTCACCGATTTCGCTCCCGCTGCATCCGGATACGAGGCAGTTTCCATCGGCACGGCATCTTCCACATTCTGCCCCAGTCGCTCCGAAAGGGTCCGTCGGACCATATCGGCGATCCGCCGTCCGGCAATCATTGCATTCTGACGAGGGGTTTCGGGGAAGAGGAGGGCGACATGGGAGTCATCGAGAAGGGTCACAGTGTCGGTACAGCGAATGCGAGCGTTCGCCGCGTCCATGATCGATTTGACCACTTCATCAGCCCCAGTCGACATGTGCTTTCGCACAACCGTCAGGTCGAGCACGATGAGGGAGACGAAAATGCGGTACCGTTCTGCGCGCTTCAGCTCAAGGTCGGCTTGCGCAAGAAAGGAAGCATGGTCCGAAGGTGGTAGGTGGCGAGTTTCTATCTGGCTCATTGCTCTTCTTTTTTTATCTCTCTGTTCAGCTTCTACACAGCAAGAACTGTTCCACTTCCAAAAAATAGCCGGTTATCAACCGAGATAAATACGACCGAAACTCTCTAATTAGTCTCCGTTCCTCGTATGCTATTGCCAAATAGCAACTTAACTATTGTTCTCACCATCCAAGCGGTCGTTTCCGAACAGGAAAAATCCGACCTGTGCGCATGGCGATGCACAACCGAACAACCCGGAAATGCATCGAATGGTTTCCCCCGGAAGATTATTTCGAGTTCAGGTCGTAGTCTTTGATCTTGTAAAGAAGTGACCGGTAGCTGATCTGGAGGATATCCGCCGCTTTGCGACGGTTCCAGTTGGTTTTGGTCAGCACCTCGGCGATCAGCTTCTTTTCTTCGCTGGCGATAGTTTTGCCCAGCCGGTTTTTGAGCGACAGATCGGCGCCAGGCTCGCTGGGACCATCGGGCTCAATCGGCTCAGCCGGCATTCCAAAGCCACCACGGGCTGCATGTCCCGCAACCGCAAGAGCCGGCTCAGGCATATACACCTGCTGTGCCGAAGAGGCCAGCAGTTCTGCCACGATCGTCTCATCCCCTCGCACCACCACCTGCTTGATCATATTCTCCAACTGGCGGACATTTCCCGGCCAATGGTAGGCGACCAACTGGTTGATGATCTCGGGGGAGAGCTGGTAGAATTCCCGCTTGTAGAGCTTGTTGTATTTCTCGAGGAAGTGGTTCACCAGTAACGGGACATCTTCCTTCCGTTGACGGAGCGACGGCAGATAGAGGGTGATCTCATTCAGGCGATAGAAGAGGTCATCGCGGAAGCCATGTTCGGCGATCGCCTGCTCGAGATTTCGATTGGTCGCGCAGATGATCCGGACGTCCACATGGATATTCTGTATCCCGCCAACCCGGACGAACTCCTGTTGCTCCAGCACCTGAAGCAGTTTCGACTGGAGTTCGAGCGGCATGTCGCCGATTTCGTCGAGGAAGATCGTCCCCCGATTGGCCAGCTCGAAACGCCCCTGCTTGGTTTTGTGCGCGCCGGTGAAGGCTCCCTTTTCATAGCCGAATAGCTCGGCCTCGAGCAGGTCGCGGGGGATAGCGGCGCAATTGACTTTAACGAACGCAGCATCGCGACGCGCCGACAACTGGTGAAGCGAACGAGCGACGATCTCTTTTCCCGTGCCGGATTCGCCACGGATCAGGACGGTCAACTCGGAGTCGGCCACCTGTTCGATCAACGCTTTGACTTTATTCATCGCGGCGGAATCGCCGATGAAATTCGAATAATTGGACTTGGATTGAAGTTCTTTCTTCAGGTCGGAAACTTCACGGCGAAGTTTCACGCGCTCCAGAACCGCGTTGATACGGGTCTCAACCTCGCGGACATCAAACGGCTTGTCGATAAACTCGGCCGCACCCAGTTTGACTGCCTCGACCACATTTTTGGTCTCGCCGTGGCCGGAGATCATGATCACTTCCGGACGGTTGTCTACCTTGTTGAGTTTTTCGAGCACCTCGAGGCCGGTCATGCCGGGCATCTTGATATCCAGCAGGATCAGGTCGGGTCGCTCGGTGGAGACCATCTGGATCCCCTCGATCCCGTCCCGTCCGGCGACAAACTCGAAACTCGATGACAGACCTTCAGATAGAATCCAGGAGACTTTTGGGTCATCATCAATGACTAAAATTTTGGTCTTTGTGCGTGCCATATTTTTCCAGTATGCAATTGAAATCAGATAGTGATAAGTATCGGCAGGCTAGATGAAGAATCAAGCCTAAACTCACGCCGATTGCCACTTTTTCGCAAGAAAATGCACTAGGCGGACTGAATCGGGAGATAAACCGTAAAGGTTGTCCCTTGTCCCTCAACCGATTCCACCCGAAGAGTACCGGCATGGGCGGAAATGATCCGCTCAACCACCGACAGCCCCAGCCCGGTTCCGGTCTCTTTGGTCGTGTAATAGCGGTCGAAAATTCGCGCCAACACCTCTTTTTTGATACCGACACCGGTATCGATCACCCGGATAGCAAGGAAGTTGTGCTTTTTGTGTGGCGGTCGTTCCACCAGCCCGTGGACACTGAGAGTCCCGCCCGACTGCATGGCATCGATCGCATTAATGAAGAGATTGAGAAACATCTCGAGGATCTGATTCCGGTTGACGAAAGTCTCCCACTGCCCTTCCTCGAACTTGGCCGAAAACTGCACCTTGTATTTGCGCATATCCGGCCCGACCAGTTCGGCGGCACGCTGGACTGTCTGGCGAAGGTCAACCTGATTGGTTTCGTACTTGTTTGGGTTGGAGAAATCGATCAGTTCATGCACCAGTTCATCCATGCGGGAGATCTCAGACCCCATCAAATCGAAAACATCTGAGTTTTTGTCGGTGTCTACCCTCTGACGGAGGATCTGCACCCCCCCGGAGATATTGGTCAACGGTTTTCGAAGGTCGTGTGAGATCTCCGAGATCATATTCCCCATAGTGAGCAGGCGGGTACCATTCAGGATAGCTTTCTCCCGCTCGAACAACAGCGCGGACTGTGACACCACCAGCTTGGCCAGCGAGATATCGTCATCGCTGTAGTCGCGGTCGGACTTGGCGCCAAAACAGAAGAGGTGCGCCAGTTCGTCGTTACGCAGGATCGGGATCGCCATGAAGCCTCGCCCGGGATCCGGGTAATGGACAAACGCGGTCAGCCGTTCGCCGACCAGATCGGAGATCAGCCGGACATCCTCAAGATCAAACGCTTCCAGGTCGGCTCCCTGGATGACGATCGTCTCGCGGTCGATCGCGGCCAGATTGATCCGTCCCGATTCAGTCAGCGGGATATTGGCATCGCCGATCGCGGCATCCGGAATGAGCGCCTTGTTGCTCGGCTCCCAGTTGAACCAGATGGCGTAATCGATCGGGAATATGCGCGACAACTTCTTGACCAGCAACGCGCGAAACTGATAGAAAGACTGGATCGAGGAGAGTTCGTTGGTCACTTCGTGCAGTATCTCGAATTCGATCAACCGTCGACGGCTCCGCTCGAATTGGTAGGCATCATCGACCGCCACCGCTGCCTGCGAGGCGAAGGTCGTCAGCAACCGAAGGTCATCCTGCGTAAAGGCTTTCTCGCCTTCCTTATTCGCCATATTAATGACGCCGAGGATCGTATTTTTGATTCGCAACGGAACCGACAGGAGAGAGGCAGACCCATACCGCTCCTTGTTGATCCGCTTGAAGCGCGGGTCATGCTCGACATCCGCGATTATGATCGGTTCGCCGGTTTCGGCGACATGTCCGGCAATTGATTCACCGACAGGTAGACGGGTGCTTTCCACAATCTCATCAGCGAGGCCGATTGCCGCCTCGATCGTCAGGCATTCGCGGCGTTCATCAAACAGCATGATCGAACCGACCTGCGCCTCTGTCACGGTCGCTGCCAGCGCGACTATTTGGCGCAGCAACTCCTGCAAATTGGCGGTGGAGCCGATCGACTTGCCTGCCTCGTAGAGTGCATTCAATTCGCCAATGCGACGCTCAAGGATAAGATTAGAGAGCTTGAGTTCTTCGAGCAGCCGAAGTCTGGCTATCTCCGAACGGCGCTTGTCGAGCGCACGACGGACCGCCAGTTCGAGATAAGCGAATTCAACCGGTTTGAGAAGATAATCATATGCCCCCTGCGCGATAGCATCGAGCGCCGTCTGCAATGAGGCGTAACCGGTCATCAGGATAACCGGGATCCCTTCGTCTATATGCTTCACCGCTTTGAGGATCTCAAGGCCGTCAAGATCAGGCATCTTGATATCGGTGATCACCAGATCGACCTTTTCGCCGCGGATAGCTTCGACCGCTTCCGGGGAGCGCTGGAAACTGGAAACGCGATAGCCGTTCCCTTCCAGAAGCGCGGTCAGCGATTCGCACATCCGCTTTTCGTCGTCGATTATGACAATCTTTTCCGCTAATGGTGTCACCGATTTAGTCCTCTTTGGCGGCGGGGAGCGTTATCTCAAAGCAGCTCCCGGGGTTGAGATTCCTAAATGTTATCGACCCATTATGGCTTTTAATTATCCCATAGCAGACCGAAAGACCCAGGCCGGTCCCTTTCCCCACCTCTTTGGTCGTGAAAAACGGCTCAAAAATGTGAGCAGCAACATCGGCCGGTATTCCTGGCCCCGTATCGCAGACCTCGATCACTACCTGGTGGTCGGTCCGTCGTCCCTGAAGGATCACCTTACCGCCATCCGGCATAGCGTCGCGGGCATTGATCAGCAGATTGAGAAAAACCTGTTTCAGGCTGTCGACCGAACCCATCACGATATACGGCCCATGCGGGAGACGCTGTTCGATCTCAACTCCCGCAGATTCAAGCAAACGACCCGTGAAAGAGAGCACATCCTCGATTACCGCATTCAGGTCGACCCGATTCATCTCCATCGGCTGCGGGCGATGGAAATCGAGCAGTTGACGGACGATCGACGCGATCCGATCGATCTCACCCTCAACCACCCCAAGATGCCCCATGGAGGATGGATTCTCCGCGATCGAACGACGTATCAATAGCAGATAGTTTTTGATGATCCCAAGCGGGTTGTTGACCTCATGCGCGATCGAGGCGGACATCTGGCCGAGTGCGGCCAGACGTTCCGTCTGCAGCAACTGCTGCTGGGCTTCGCGCAATGCGGTAGTCGCCATCTTTTCCGCTTCATACAGGCGCGCATTCTCGATAGCGACGGCGATCTGGTTTCCCAGAATGGAAAGGAACTCAAGATCATCGAGTTGGAACTCTCGCCCTGATATCTTATCCGACATCGCGAACAGCCCGATCAATCGCGTCTGATAGATGAGCGGAACTATGATGCCTGAGTGAAAATGCTGCAGGATCTCCAGGTCATGCTCTTCGGCAACCTCATTGACAAGATCCTGCACCAGTACGGGACGGTTGAGTCGCGTGATATAATCGATCAGTTTGCTTTGCTCGCGGAATGCCTGTCCCTGGGTGGGGAAGGAGCCCGACCCCTTGCTTTTGACCAGACAGAACGCCTGTTTGCACTCTTCTCCTTTGAGGAATATCCCCCCCTTGAGTGCGCCTACCTGCCCGAGGCAGGTGAAGATAAACGTATCGAGCAGTGATTGATACTTGAGGACGGCGTTGAAATTCCGGCTGATCTCGAAGATCGTGTAGAGGTCGAAGATCTTTCGCTTGAGCTGGCGGTTGCTGTCGGTCAGTTCGCCGACTTTTTCCTCGAGCTGCGACCGAAGTTGCACTATCGCGTCGGACTCGACCGCACCGGCGGTCTTGCGCGGCGCACGCGGTTTCGCCGCAGGGCGGCGATTGGTCTGCTTCTTCGGCTTTGCAGTTTCGTCGGTCATGACTTCCCGTACGTTTGCAGGAATTCTCCAACTAGGTAGTGTGACCCGATCACGGCGACAATATCGTCATTATCAATATCCGGCAACAACAGCTTTATCGCGGTCTTGAGGTCGGCACATTTCCAGACCGGCAACCCCTTGAAGTCGATCGTCTCAACCATCTCTTTCGGGCTGACCGAGCGGTGGGTCTTCATATTGACCAGCATATAGCGCCGTCCGATCTGCCAGAACGTGTCAAACATCGTCTGGTGGTCTTTACGTTTGACCAGCCCGATGATGATCGCCGGGCGATGTTTCGGGAAGCGCCGCTTGTACGATGCGACAAACGCTTCCGCGCCACCTGCGTTGTGGCAGACATCGAGTACAAAGGTCGGCATCCCTTTTGGCTTGATCACCTGGAAACGTCCGGACCAATCGGTATGCCGGATCCCTTCCACCACCGCCTTTTTGCTCACCGTCAGTCCGCTCGCTTTGAGCACGGAAAGCGCCTTGAGCGCCAGCGCCGCATTGGTCAACTGGTGGGTGCCAATCAGCGCCGGTTTCAGCTTCTTGAACGAAAATTGCGGTGATTTGAAATCGAGCGCAAACCGCTCCGGATGACTGGTAAAGTCATTTGGCGTCAGTTTCGCCAACGTGGCGCCAACCTTTTTGCACCGTTCGCGCATTACTTTCTCGGCATCGCGGGGGAGCATCCCGATCAGGTGCGGAACATCTTTCTTGATTATCCCCGCCTTCTCACCGGCGATCTTTTTGATACTCCGCCCCAGTATCTCCACATGGTCGAAACTGATATCCGTGCAAATAGTCAAGTCGGGAGTCAGCACATTGGTGGCGTCGAGACGTCCCCCGAGGCCAACCTCGATCACGGCGATATCAATCTTACTGTCGCGGAAATATTCGAAAGCGAGAGCGGTGACTACTTCAAAGAACGAGAGTTTTTTTTTACCAGTACCGAGCGGTACCGGTCGACAAACTTCTGGATCGCCTGTTTCCTGATCGGCGCCCCGTTCACTTTCACCCGCTCGCGGAAATCTACCAGATGGGGTGATGTATACAGCCCGACTTTGTACCCCTGCGCCTGCAGCGCCGACGCGATCATCGCGCAGGTCGAACCTTTACCGTTGGTGCCGGCTACATGAATGGTCCGATATTCATTCTGCGGGTCACCCAGTGAACGCAGAAATTCTGATATATTCTCCAACCCCAGTTTCATGCCGAAAAATTCCCGCGAAAGCAGGAATTTCTCCGCCTGGGGATAGCTATGTTCTCTCACGATGGTTCTCCTCCGAAATAGCGAAGCAATCTGATCGTTGTCTCACGGAGATCTTTCCGTTCGACGATCTTGTCGAGAAATCCTTTATCCATAAAGAACTCGGATGACTGGAATCCTTCCGGAAGATCCTGCCCGATCGTCTGTTGAATGACGCGCGGTCCGGCGAACCCTAGCAGCGCTTTGGGCTCGGCGATGATCACATCGCCCAGCGAGGCATACGAAGCCATCACACCGGCAGTGGTCGGGTTAGTCAGGATCGAAATATACGGGAGTCTCTTTTCGGCCAGCACTGCCAGCAACGCCGAAGTCTTGGCCATCTGCATCAGCGAAAGAATCCCTTCCTGCATGCGGGCGCCGCCCGAACAGGAAACGATGATCAACGGCTTGTTCCCTTCGATCGCGCGGTCGATCGCGCGAGCGATCTTTTCACCAACCACCGAACCCATCGAGCCGCCGATAAACGAAAAATCCATGATCGCAAAGGAGATCGGGATCCCGCCCATCTCCGCCGGTCCGGCGATCACCCCCTCAACCGATTCGGCCTTGGCCGAGGCATCACGCAATCTGTCGGGATACCGCTTGGAATCTTTGAAATGCAGCGGATCACCCGAAACGAGATTGTTGTCCATCTCTTCGATCCGTCCGCCATCCAGCAACAACTGGATATACTTACGGGACGGTATACGGAAATGAAAATTGCAGGCCGGGCAGACCCACAACAACTGTTCCATCTTTTTGCTGTAGACGATCTCACCACAGGAGGTGCACTTGGTCCAGAGACCTTCCGGTATATTGCGCTTCTCCTGGGGGACGATGCCTGAGCGTGCTTTACGGAACCATTCCATAGTTAATTCATATCCTTGTCATCAGTCAAATGGCGGACCATCACCAGTGCATCCTCGATAGGGCGACGGTAATAATTGGGCCGCCGGTACAGGAGCTCGAAGTTGTACTTTTCGTAGAAGCGTATCGCTTCCATATTCGATGGTCTCACTTCGAGCAGGATGAGGGTACAATCGAACTCCGCAACGATCTCTAAGATACGATCCAGAAGCAGCTTAGCAACTGATTTTCTGCGCCAGACCGGGTCGACCGCTATGTTGGTCAGGTGAGACTCATCGGCTACAATAAGATAGCATCCGTAGCCGACGATCGCGCCATTCAGTTCCGCGACGATCGCCCCCCAGTATGGTCCCTTCAATTGCTCAACAAATGCCGTGCGCGGCCAGGGATCGGAGAACGCAATGCGCTCCAACTCCATCACGCGCTCGATATCCGCCTCCACCATCGGCCGAATGCTGATATTACTGACCGGCTTGTCCGTGTCGCTGATCAAAGCGAAGCTCCGCCTGTGATTTTCCATAATAGAGCGGCTCCAGTTTGCCGATATCCGCAAACTCGCCGATCTGCAATTTGTGTCTTCCGATGTAATGAAGATCCGCCGGGCCGAAATTGATCCGCGGCACCACCACATTCGCCCCTGCAATCAATCTGTTCAGATCGAGGCCGATCCCGGCAACCGGACGGTCATTGAGATACTCTTTCAACCTCTCTTCAGGAACGGCATCAACCGCGTGCAGGTCGACATTCCCTTCCTTCACCGTCGCCACCAGATATTCGCCGCGACGCACCTGTATCATGACCAGCACCGGTTCGGGATGATTGCGCAACAGAAACGCCGCAACCTCATAAAGCGAAACCGAGGCGATCGGTATAGAGAGCGCCGATGCCATCCCTTTCGCGATTGCCAACCCTATGCGAAGCCCGGTGAATGATCCGGGGCCTGAGGAAACTACTATCCCCTCCAACTGCTTGACCTCGCCGCCCGCCGAATTGAAAAGATCGGTCATCTTGCGAACGATCACCTGGCCATGCGAACGGTCCACCTGATCGGTGGCGGTGACTATGCGGTCTTCACCAAAACTGAGCGCTAGTTTTAGTTCCGGTGTAGAGGTCTCTATCGCCAGCACATTGTCGAATTGCCGTTCTGTTGTCATTGGACCAGCGCTATCTGGATCTCTCGCTCCGTTTCGGATTTCATCACAAAATCGATCTGGTAGTAGCGAGAAGGGAGGAGCCCGACCGCCTTTTCTCCCCATTCAACCACCACGATCCCATCGCGTAACAAATAGTCATCCCAGCCGATCTCGTACAACTCCGCGGGATTCTTGATCCGATAGAGATCAAAGTGATAAAGCGGCAATTCGCCGGGATATTCATTGACCATACCAAATGAGGGAGAGCTGACCATCGATTCCTGCAACCCCAGCCCTTGTACCAGCCCACGCACAAAAACTGTTTTCCCCGAACCAAGTGGTCCGGTCAGCACGAGCAGGTCGCCCGTGACAAAAGATGCCGCCAGACGCTTCGCCAGCGCCAGCGTCTCTTCTTCCGAATGCGAGGTAATAGCCAGAACCCGACCCACCTTTACCTCGGCTCGAGCGTCGCTACGGGGACCACCAGCTCTTCAAGCGAAATACCGCCGTGCTGGAACGAGTTTTGGAACTGCCGGACCATCTCGTTATAGTTGTTGGGATAAACGAAGTAGAAATCTTCCTTCGCTATGATATAGGTGGTCGCCAGCGATTGCATCGGAAGACGCCACTGGTCCGGCTTTTTGACGATGATCGATTCTTTCGGATTTGAGTTGAGATTGTCGCCGTACTTGTAGCGAAGATTGGTCGAAGTCGCTCGACGGCCATGAGCCATCGTCCCGCGCTTACACAACACCGAACCATGATCCGAGGTTATCACCACTGTAAAACCCTTCTTGGCGAATGTGCGCAAAATGGTATACAGCGGCGAATGAACAAACCAGCTCCGCATCAGCGAGCGGAATGCCGCCTCGGTTCCGGCGATCTCCTTGAGTATGACATTATTGGAGCGCCCGTGGGCGAGAATATCCAGGAAGTTGAACACGAACGTCACCAACTGAAGATCAAAGAAATCCGCGGAGCGCTTGGCATACTCTTCGCCCTCGGTATTGTTGTAGATCTTCATGTATTTCATTTTGTTTTCGAGACGAACCCCCTGGCGCACCAGATTGTCCGCGAGGAATTTGTCTTCAAACCGATTAAGTGACCCCTCGTCCTGCACCTTGTAGGTGTCAGGGTACATCCGGTCGATCTCGTCAGGGAAGACCCCGGCAAAAAGCGCATTCCGCGCAAACGGAGTCGCACTCGGCAATATCGAAAAGTACGAGTCCAGTTGGATATTGTAGATATCAGTCAACAGCGGTTCCACCAGCATCCACTGGTCGAGGCGCATACAGTCGACCACAATGAACAGCACTTTCTTTTTCAGCTTGAGATGCGGCGTCACATATTTCGAGACGATATCCGGTGACAACGTGGGGCGTCCGTCCGACTTCAGCCACCGGAGATACTGGCTCTCCATATATTTGGTGAACTCAGTATTCCACTCTTTGCGGGTCCCTTCGTGGGTCTCCCGAAGGCCCGGATCATTGGAAACATCAAGATCAAGATCCCACTGGGCGATCAAGCGGGCCGCTTCCATCCAGTCTGCGGGCTCCATCTGGCCGTACAGTTTCTGGTTGAAGCGATTGATCTCCTGGATATACCGCTTCATCGCCGAGGTCCCGATGATCTTCTTCGCATCCAGGATCCGCTTGATAACAGAAAGGATCTGCGACGGAATGACCGGCTTGACGAGATAGTCGTCGATCTTCTGCCCGATCGCCTCTTCCATTAACGTCTCTTCTTCGGACTTGGTGACCATCACGACCGGCAGATGCGGACGGATATCTTTGATCTCCTCGAGGGTGGTGAGACCATCTTTTCCCGGCATCATCTCGTCGAGCAACACCAGGTCGAAAGTGTTTTCACGCACGAGGGTGATCGCATCATCGCCGGACATGGCGGTCTTCATCTCAAACCCTTTTTTCTCGAGAAAGAGAATATGGGGTTTGAGTGAATCGATCTCGTCATCCACCCAGAGTATCCGTTTCGTGTCGGTCGTACCAGCCATGCAGTATCCTTCTATCTTTTGGCGGTGGTCGGAAGTGTCAGGTGAAACACCGTCTCACCCGGCTTGGAACGGTGCAGATAGACCTGCCCGCCATGGTAATCTTCTATGATCCGTTTGACCAGCGTCAACCCGAGACCCCAGCCGCGCTTTTTTGTCGTGAATCCGGGGCGGAAGATCTTGCGAGCCGCCGCCGCCGTGATCCCCTTGCCGTTATCTTTCACTTCGATCAATACCATTTTGTCATCAGCCTGCAATGTGGTCAACAGGTCTATCCGCCCGGTTTTCGGGTCGACCGCCTGAATCGCATTCTTCAGCAGATTCTCAAATGCCCAGGTCAGCAATTCGGTATTGAGCGGAATATCCGGTATCTGCCCGTGGACGATCTCCATTTGTATCCCTTCGCCATGGAAGGGGAGACGGCGACGGTAATATTCCACCACCTCATCCAATAGCTCATTCAGGCTCGAAGGTTTCAGGTCGGGGACCGACCCGATCAAACCAAACCGGTTGGCGACCCGCTGAAGTCGGTCGACATCAACTTTCATATTCGAAACCGTCTCATCGACCAGTTCGTTCTGCTGATTGCACTCAGGATTGGGACATCGCTCACTCCCGAGCACCTCTATCCATCCCAGCAACGAGGAGATCGGCGTCCCCAACTGATGGGCCGCTTCTTTCGCCATCCCTACCCAGATATGCCGTTCTTCTGAGCGACGGATATTCTGGAAACCGATCATCCCGACCAGCATGAAAGCGACCACGATCCCGATCTGGATAAACGGCATCAGCTTGAGCTGCTTGATCACTTCGGTGTCGCCATACAGCAGGTAGTTGTGATGGGTCGAATCGATATTCAGAATGAACTCACCATTCGCCTGCGCCATCTCGGCGGAGACTTTGCGAAGTTTCATTTTCGTCGCGGCAGTCGTGTCGGTCTCTTCGATATCGCCGAGATTCCGCCAGTAAAGCGGCTCATGCTTTTCATCCAGTACCACGATCGGAAAAGTCGCCTTGACGATGATCTCGTTGAAGATGTACTGCAATTCCGAGCCCGAGGTGGAGGAGTTGGCCGCCTCCTGCCAGAGATGCACATACTTTTTGACCTGGTCGCGCGTATCTTCCTGCAGCTTTTCGATCAACTGCAAAGTATACCAGATGAAAAAGGCGGAGATGATCGCCACCCCGCCAAGCAGGAAGATCTTGAGGATCGTTGATTTCCCGACGTACAGATCCGAGGTTCCGCCGAGTATGCGCATGCGGGCTGCCATTATTTGATCAGTGACTCCCCTCCCATATAGGGGCGAAGGACTTCGGGGATGGTGATCGTCCCATCCGCGTTCTGGTAGTTTTCGAGTATCGCCGGGATCAGTCGCGCCAGCGCGGTCCCCGATCCATTGAGCGTATGAACGAACTTTATACTCTTATCCTTCTCGCGAAGTCTCGTATTCATGCGACGCGCCTGAAAATCCTCGAAATTCGAGCAGGACGATATCTCCAGATACTTCTCGATCCCCATCGCCCAGAGCTCGATATCAAAAGTCTTGGCCGAGGCGAACGAGAGATCGCCCGAGGCCAGCGTCACTATCCGATACGGTATCTTCAGCCCTTGCAGTACTTTCTCTGCCTGACGCAAGAGCGATTCCAGTTCATCGTACGAGTTGTCCGGATGGACGATCTTCACCAACTCGCATTTGTCGAACTGGTGGACGCGGATCATCCCGCGCGTATCCTTACCGGCAGCGCCTGCCTCACGACGGAAACAGGGGGTATAGGCAACCATGTACATCGGCAGTTTTTCTGCCGGAAGTATCTCCTGCTTGACCAGATTGGTGACCGGCACCTCAGCCGTCGGGATCAACCAGAGATCATCCTCCGGCAGACCGTACATGTCGGCCGCGAGTTTCGGAAGTTGCCCTGTGCCGTACATCGTGTCCGAGTTGACCAGATTCGGGACGCGCACTTCCAGATATCCATCTTTGGTGTGCAGGTCGAGCATATAGTTGACTAGTGCACGCTCCAGCCGCGCTCCCTGCCCTTTGAGGACATAAAAGCCGGAGCCGGAAAGCTTGGCGGCCGCTTCCAAATCGAGAATCCCCAGCTTGGAACCGATCTCCCAATGCGGGAGGACCTTAAACGAAGGTTTGGTGATCTCGCCCCATTCGCGCACGACCACGTTGTGTGATTCATCGCCAACCGGCACTGAATCGTGCGGGATATTCGGGATCCACTTCAGCGCCGAGTTCATCTCTTCTTCGACCGTGCGAAGTTCCGCATCCTTAGCGGCGATATCATCGCCGACCTTGCGCATTGCGGCGATCGCCTCATCGGCCGGCTGTCCCGCCTTTTTCATCTTGGCGATCTCTTCTGAGGATTTATTGCGAAGCGCCTTGAGTGCGTCTACCTCGCGAATGATATCCCGTCGGCGGGCATCGATCGCCAGGATCTGGTCGATATCAACAGTGGTATTCTTCTTGGAAATTCCGGCTTTCACGAGCTCAGGGTTTTCCCGGATCAATTTCAGGTCAAGCATCTCTAGCCTATATGGTTCATCGGTTTTGGGGATAGCGAGTCAACAACATTCGAATAGTATAGTTGATGTCGGAGGGCGAGTCAACGCCAGTTGGCGTCTGGTCGGAAGGGGGAACGAAAGAGCCTACCGGGCATTGTACTATATTGATTGCTAACGAGATAGGCCGAGTGCGCTGACTCCGTATGGCATGAAAATGGGGCATACCGCTCAATTTCCTCTTGCCTTTTCCGGCGGGACCGCTAAATTGCTGGTCTGTTGCGGTTAAGGAGTACTATCTAATATGGCAAAAATGTGTGAAATCTGTGGCAAGACGCCGGTCTATGGCAACAAGGTGTCGCATGCTCATAATATCAGCTCACGGCGCTGGAATCCGAATCTCCAGTCTGTCCGGGCGATCGTGAATGGCGTCCCCAAAAAGCTGAGCGTCTGCACCTCCTGCATTAAAGCGGGGAAGGTCCAGAAGAACAGCCGTGGCCGGAAAGCCGCCGCGACCGCTTAGTTGACCTGATATTCGCAAATCACAAAGGCAGCCGATGGCTGCCTTTTTTGTTTGAGGGAGAATACATCTCCTCGTCGATTCAATCACCGCGTCCGCCTCACCACCGATTCAAACTCCGCGTCCGCTTCTCCACCGTGATCTCATTCCAATCGGCCACGCCTCATCCTGCGCAGGCAAGGATCCATCTTCACATGTGCGCGGCAGACGTCCCCGTCTGCCCGCCACACTGCCAACTACCTACTTCTTCTCCCCACCAATAATCTTGTATATCCCCGCCCCGATCACGCCACCGACTATTGGCGCGATCCAGAACAACCACAACTGCGAGATCGCCCAGCCACCGACAAAAACCGCTACACCAGTCGACCGCGCCGGGTTGACCGACGTATTCGTCACCGGTATCGAAATCAGATGGATCAAGGTCAGGCAGAGGCCGATCGCAATAGGCGCCAAACCGGCCGGCGCACGCTTATCGGTCGCCCCAAGTATCACCACCAGGAACAAGGCGGTCATAACAATTTCGCAGACCAGCGCGGACATCAGCGAATACTGCCCCGGCGAATGTTCACCATATCCGTTCGAGGCAAACCCTGCCGCAACATCAAATCCAGCTTTTCCCGATGCGATCACGTACAGCACTGCCCCGGCCGCGATCCCGCCGAGCACTTGCGCCACGATATAGGGGAGAAGTTCCTTCGCGGGGAACCGTCCGCCCGCCCACAACCCGACCGACACCGCCGGATTCAGGTGACATCCCGAAATATGACCGATCGCAAATGCCATCGTTAACACCGTCAGCCCAAACGCGAGTGAAACCCCAAGCAGTCCGATCCCTACATCAGGAAACGCGGCGGCCAGCACGGCAGAGCCACATCCGCCAAGCACCAGCCAGAATGTGCCGATAAATTCCGCGGCATACTGTTTCATCTGTCTGTCTCCTTGAAATCAAGTGAAAAGAATTTACAATAGTGTTCGATTAGATTATTGCACGAGAAATTCGCCAGACGAAAAGAAACCGATATTGAAATCAGGGGCAAGATTAAAGTAAGGGAGAGGAGCCGACGCTTCCCTTGATTCACCTCATCCCAGCGAAAGCTGGGATCCAGTATTAACGCGCGCGGCAGACGTCCTCGTCTGCCCGTACCAGCAGTGTAGGTCGGTGTTGAGGGCACCATGTATCACCGTACCCCACCATTTATGGTGGGCTTCACAATCGCCGTGCCCAGCCCGACACCCGACACCCCCTTCGATTCAACTTCCGCGCTTGCTTCTCCATCGTAATCTCATTAGAATCGGCCAATCCTCATCCTGCGCAGGCAAGGATCCAGAATTGTATTCACTCACAGATTCACTTTTCCTGGAAATCTCGAATGTCATACTCATAGATCACTAGCTTCTCATTCCGTTCAATCATCACATAGAATAGACCAGTCGCCTCATCGTATTGAACGAAATTCATCATGAACGCTGTAAGCTCTCCGGAAACTCCCAATTGTATTCCCTGCCTGCGGTTGAATCCATCGGCGTCAATAGCGTAAATCCCAACCTGGAGTACTCCATTCTCAAGCCAATCGATTAGATAGAAAGTGCTGTCGATATCGGCAATGTAGCCGGGATCGGAATACGGCAATCTGGGAAGTGGCTCGAACTTTATCGCGAATTTCCCGTGTTGCACGCTATCCAAAGTCGTTGTCGCCGAATACTCAAGCAAGTCATGATTCCGGCGGGATGGAATATAAGTCAACCTGATTCCCGATGGACTGATCATATCTATATCGATAATAACACTTCCAGCCAGACTGTCTGGCGAAATGAGGCGGTGAGGGATTGAGTCCACGAACAGGTTTCGTACAATGTAAAGGGAGTCGCCCTTTTGGAGAACTCCATTTCCTTCACTCGTTAGATCGAAACTTGAGACATTTGTCGGTAGCAGAACTCGAGTGGTGATCAGACCGCTGTCAATCAATAGCAGCTCTTTGCCCTCAGTTACTGCCACCCGGTCACCGGTCAACACTGAAAAACTTCCTCCTCCTTCCTCCGCGACATCATGTAGCCCCAATGCCTTATAATCAATGGTGCAGACGAGCCGACCTGGAACTTTCTTGAAACATGAGATGGATGCCAGAAGGAACAGGAGAAGGACTATACAATAGAGAGTTGATGCAACGGTTGGTCTACATATGCGCATACCGGTTTCCCTACTTATCTATGATGCGAAGAGTGAGAGTAACCTGGACGAAAAACTGGATTCCCGCCTGCGCGGAATGATGCGGGTCAATCTATCGCGTTTGCGGTTGGACATCAGGTAGGAGTCTGCTATCGACGCACCAACCGCCACTACCCCTTCGTCGCCAATCGCTTGATTATCACCATCGTCAGATCATCAAACACATGCTTCGCCGACGCAAACTCCGTCACCGCCTTGTAGATCAGATCCTCGATCTCCGCCGCCGTTTTCTTCCGATTCGCCTTTACCAGCTCGATCAGACGATCCAGCCCGAACTCTTCGCCGGATTCCGCAAATGTCTCAGTGACACCATCGGTGTAGAGCACCATCAGATCACCCGGTGCGATTACGATCGCTCGTTCCTCATAGATCCCGTCATGCGCGACACCGAGCACCGGGCCACCCTCGCGAAGGTACTCAACTGAACCATCGGCTCGCAAAATGAACGGCAGATTATGCCCACAGTTAGAGAAAGTGAAAATATGATTTTTGGTATCAAGCACGCCATAAACCGCGGTGACATAATTCCCCGGCTCCAACGACTCAAACAGAAGCGAGTTGACCTTCTGGCAGATAGTCCGGATCGAATAATTATTCCGTATCTCTGCGATCAGCGATGCTCTGAATGATGCCATGATCAGCGCGGCCGGGATCCCCTTCCCGGAAACATCACCGATCGCCACCCCCAAATGCGAATCAACTATCCGGATAAAATCATAATAGTCGCCGCCCACTTCGCCCGATGAGATATTCGTGCCGGCCATGTCATAGCCAAAGATCGATGGGTTATGCGCCGGAAGAAAAGTTCGCTGGATCTCACGCGCGATATTCAGTTGTTCTTCGAACCTGCGATTTTTGAGCGAATCCTCATGCAAGCGCGCACGTTCCAGTGAGATTGCCGCCTGACTCGCGAATGCTGAGATCAGCGCCAATGATTTTGGTTCGAATGCGTTGACTTGCGATGATTCCAAATTCACCACGCCGACCAGTCGGTCATCCAGCTTGATCGGCACGACGATCTCGCTTCGGGTATCCGGGTTGGCATCGATATAGCGCGAATCCTTGGTGACATCGTTGACGATCACCGGCTCGCCGGTCGAGGCGACATGCCCCAGCAGACCCTGCCCGATCTTCATCTCAAGCTGCGAATCATACTGGTGATCATACCCGACAGTATAAAGTCCGTAGATCTGGTTCGCTTCCGGCTCAACCAGAAAGACACCGCCGACATCGTAGCTCACCACCTGTTTGAGCGAATCCATGACTTCTTTCATGACTTCGTTCACTTCGAGCTTGCCGGAGAGCTTTTTTCCTAGCCGATAAAGCAGATCCTTTTCAAGCGCCTCCCGCTTCAATTCGCGATAGAGATGCGCATTGTCGATCGCCACGGCGATCTGGTGGTTAAGCCCGGTCAGGATATCCAGATCAGAGTCGGAAAATTCACCATCGATCTTGTTGATCGCTTCCACCACACCGATCATATGCCCTTTGCCGACCAGCGGCACAGTCAGGATCGAGCGGAATTTCATCCCGGAGAGTTCTTCAAGTCGAGGATCAACTCGCGGATCAACCGCGACATCGTTGACGATCACTGGTTCTTTATATCGCGTTACCCATCCGACCACCCCCTGACCCAAGTCGAGATAAAAGACATTCATCGTGCATTCGGAGGCCTTCATGAAACGGACCTTCATATCGGTCCGGTCATGGTCGACGCGGAAAACCAGCGCCGCCTCACAGTTGACAGCGGTCAGGGTGAGCTTGAGCACCTCAAGGATCAGGTCTTCATATTCGACAGTGTTGTTAAAGACGCGGGCAGCTTCAAGCAGCAGTTTTTCGGTACGGGTATGTTTATTGGATCTGGGCATGCAGCGGAAAGTACGGCCTGAGCGGCTTTTGTCAATCCTTTAGCGAAGAATCACCTTCGACCAGTTATTCACATTTTGTCATTGTCCCTCCCGTTGCCGCCCAATATCTTACTGGTATGGACCTGTTCAACAAGGAGATAGACGGCCAGTCAAAGCCCGAGGACAAAAGTCATCGCCCTTTGGCCGATCGGATGCGCCCGCGCACTCTCGATGAATTCGTTGGGCAGGAGAAGATAGTCGGACCATCGACCCCCCTGCGCAAAGCGATCGAAACCGACAAGGTCGGCTCAATTGTCTTCTGGGGTCCACCCGGCACCGGCAAAACGACATTGGCGGAACTGATCGCCCGCGCCACGCATGGCCAGTTTGTCCCTTTCTCCGCCGTCTCCACCGGCATCAAAGAAGTGAAAGAGATCCTCAGCAAGGCAGGGGACTACTATCGCGTCTCCGGCCGTCGAACCTATGTATTCATCGATGAGATCCACCGCTTCAACAAAGCCCAGCAGGATGCCTTTCTGCCGTATGTCGAAAAAGGGGATATCATCCTCATCGGAGCGACAACCGAAAATCCATCGTTTGAGGTCAACTCGGCGCTTCTCTCGCGTATGCGCGTTTATGTGCTCAGTCGCCTGACCGAGGCCAATCTGCAGGAGATCATCAAACGTGCATTGGAGGACATCGACCGCGGTCTTGGCACTCTCGGGCTGACTATGGAGACTGATGCCCTCGCCTTTGCCGCCACCGCCGCCGACGGCGACGCCCGCCGCGCCCTCACTCTGCTCGAGCTGACCGCCGAATATGTCCTCCCACGCACACAGATCACTACCGAAGATATCGAGCAGGTCAACCAGAAGACCGTGCTGGTATATGACAAAGCAGGCGATGAGCATTACAATCTCATCTCCGCCTTTCATAAGTCGATTCGCGGCGGCGACCCCGACGGTTCACTCTACTGGCTTGCCCGGATGCTCGACTCCGGCGAGGACCCGCTTTATATCGTGCGGCGCATGATCCGCTTTGCCTCCGAGGATATCGGGCTGGCCGATCCATACGCGCTCACTCTTTGCGTGAATGCCCGCGACACCTACCATTTCCTCGGGACTCCCGAGGGAGAACTGGCGATCGCCCAGGCGGTGGTTTACATGGCTTGCGCCCCAAAGTCTAACGCCATCTATATAGCGTATGAACAGGCGCGCAAAGATGCCGCCGAGCATGGCTCACTCCCAGTCCCGCTCTGGATCCGGAACGCTCCGACCAAACTGATGAAAGCCCTCGACTACGGTAAGGGGTACGCCTACGCGCACGATTTTGAGGATGCCGTCACCGACCAGGAGTATTTCCCGGAAAAACTGGCCGGGACCAGCTACTACCACCCGACCAACCGGGGGAGAGAGGCAAAGCTGAAAGAATATATCGACTGGTACAACGCCAAACGGAAAGAGCTCCGACAGAAGAATCCCGCCGCTCCCGACTCAAAGCCTGATTCCGGCAAGAAGAAATCGAACTAATGCCCAACCTCGGCGTTTAACCCTCAGATACCATGACCAGATATATCACGATCATACTCCTTGCCCTGCTTCTGCCAATCGGCAGCTTTGCCAATTCATTGCTGATCCCAATGGATGATTCCCAGTCCGACCACCTTAAAGCCTACGGAGTCGTCTTCAAAGTGCTCAGCAAAGGGGAGAAGGCGGAATGGCTGCTCAACTATCGGGCCGGGTCATTCCTGTTGGACTATTCGCAGGCCACGCTCGACCTCTGCCTGATGGCCGGTGTTAGCTACGAACAGGTCACCTCCGGGCAGGTAGCCGATATTTACCGCCAGATCGAAGTTGAAAATATGGAACGGGTCGAACTGGAGAAGGCCCCCCGCATCGCCGTCTACTCGCCGCCATCGCTCCAACCCTGGGATGATGCCGTCACGCTGGCCCTCAGCTATGCCGAGGTTCCGTACGATGTCGTCTGGGACGAAGAAGTTCTGAGCGGCGTCCTCGATGAATACGACTGGCTCCATTGCCATCACGAGGATTTCACCGGCCAGTACGGCAAGTTTTACTCCGCCTTTCGGACCGAGCCCTGGTATCAGGCCGATGTCCGGACCAACGAAGATATGGCCAAGAAACTCGGCTACAACAAAGTCTCGATCCTTAAGCTCGATGTTGCCAAGACCATTTACGACTATGTCCGCCGCGGTGGCTTTTTGTTCTCCATGTGCTCCGCGCCGGAGACCTTTGATATCGCCCTCGCCGCCGAGGGAGTAGATATCGTCCCGCGCGAGTTCGATGGCGACCCGGTTGATCCCGATGCTCAGTCCCGGCTCGATTTTACCAAGACATTCTGTTTCGAGAATTTCCAGATAACCACCGACCCGTTCCTCTATCGCCGGTCGAATATCGATACCTACCCGGACCGCCTGATCCGGTTCGGTCAGCCAGCCGAGGACTACTTCTTCCTTTTCGAGTTCTCCGCCAAGCTTGACCCTATCCCCACCATGCTGGTGCAGGACCATGTCGCCACGGTCAATGGCTTCATGGGGCAGGTGACCGGATTCCGGAAATCACTGCTCAAGAAATCAGTAGTCGTACTGGCACAGCCCGAAGGATTCGATGAGGTCCGTTATCTGCACACCAATCTTGGACGCGGGACAGTCACCTATTACGCCGGCCATGACCCCGAAGATTACCAGCATATGGTGAACGACCCGCCGACCGATCTTAAACTCTACAAGAATTCTCCCGGTTACCGCTTGATACTCAACAATATCCTCTTCCCGGCGGCGAAGCGAAAAGAGCGGAAAACCTGAGTCCCCGTGCAGCTATCTTAACGTTGCATCTATCCATCACAGCATTTATACTGCCCCCGAATATCAGGAGGAAAAATGGTTCATCCGTGGCATGACGTTGACCCCGGCCAAAATATCATCGATCACTTTTTTGGCATTATCGAGATCCCCAAGGGATCCAAAAACAAATACGAACTGGACAAAAAGACCGGTCTGTTGATGGCCGACCGCGTCCTCTACAGCTCGGTCCATTACCCGGCCAATTACGGCTTTGTCCCGCGGACCTACTGCGATGACAACGACCCCTTGGATATCCTGGTCCTTTCCCAGGAAGAACTGCATCCGCTCTGCATGGTCCAGTGCAAGGCGATCGGCATGATGTCCATGCGCGATGAAAAGGGGCAGGATGACAAGATCATCGCGGTTCACTACAACGACCCGGCCTACAACAGCTACGATGATATTTCCGCGTTGCCGCGCCATATCGTCAAAGAGCTGAAGCGCTTTTTCCAGGATTACAAAACCCTCGAACAGAAGGAAGTGATCGTGGATACCCTGCGTGGACGGATCGACGCCAACAACGCGATCAAAGACGCGATGAAGTTGTACGATGAGAACAAAGATAAGCTGATGGCGAAATACAAAAATGGCTGAGAAAAAACCGGCTCCCCTGACGCAACCCTCGTTTATCGGCGAAAAAGTCTATCTCCGCCCGATGACCGCCGAGGATGTTGCCAATACGCATCACTGGTTTGTGCTGACCGAACCGCAGAGCCAGACCTGTCATCCGCTGACCATTACCTCTGCCGCCGAGGCATCCGAGGCCTTCAAAAAGCAGGAGCGAAATGCGGAGATGGCCTCTTTAATGATCGTCCGGATCGCCGACAATATGCCGGTTGGGCGGGTCCGCTATTTCAATTGGAATAACCTCAACCGCTCAGTCGAGTTGGGGATCCTGATCGACCCGGATGAACGGGAGAAGGGGTACGCCAAAGAGGGGATCCGGATCGTCATGCGCTATTTGTTCAAGCATCGGAATCTGAACAAAGTCCACGCGCAGACCTCGGTCCCGAATATCGGCGCGATCAAACTGCTGGAATCGCTCGGTTTCAAGCGTGATGGTGTCCTTCGCCGCCATTACTTCCTCAACGGCGAATTCCAGGACGGGCTGATCTACAGTAAGCTGGCGTTTGAGATGGAGTAGTCTTCGTAGGTCGGGTTAAACGCGCCACATATATAGCCTTCCGAAGTTCTCAATCACCTTCCCGCGCTTCAAGACCGCATCATGCCGCGCAGGTGGGAATCCAGCGCAATTTAGTCCTTGCTCTCCGCTCCAAACAATTATTCATTTCGAATCGGGAACATTCACTCAAGTCCGTATCAATGGTGGAGGACGTCGCACTGTGAGCAAACCAACAATTTTCCTTAGTCACTCTTCCATAGACAAAGAACCACTTCAAAGGCTGAAGCAGTTATTTATCGAGAAGACAGGACACACCATTGATGTATTTGTGTCTGTAGGTTCTAATTGGATATACTTTGAAGCAGGACATGCGTATGCACGAGGACTTCGCGTCGTCCCGGTTGGTTTTCTTGGAGTTGACCTCTATTCTATTTCGCCACCTCTTGGTCTTCTACAAGGATTCAACATTGCATCGGCGGGTGGATTGAACAATCTCATCACCACTTCGAATGACTTGTTTGACTACAGGCACGAACTTTCATTCACAGAGTATGAATATGGCGAGCTATGCGGATTATCGCCCCAGTCAACTTCATCAATACTGGGTCGTTACGGAACACTTGTTGACGACATTCGCATCGATATGAGGTCGCGAGTTGACTTTGAATTCACTATAGAAGAAGCTCTGGTTCGACTTCGCGACAAATTCTCGGGTGATGGCATCAGTTGTGGGTACTCCAAGTCTGAAGTAACCTGCTTTGGCGTCAAATTCTATTGGGACCAAAGGTACAATGGCGAGATCCTGAATATTCATGCTGCTCCGCGAATTGCTGACACTGCATTTACAACGGTTGAGATCGCAGTGGCGACCTTGCGATCAGGTGGATTCAAGAATCTGAAGGTAGACATCCGTTTCAAGAAGCCGGTCACTCTTGTAGACGGTAGCCATAAGCTCTCAGGCGCGCTATTCGGTAGCGGAGTTGAGATTATTGGCACAAATGTATTCAAGATCGGAGAACTTGTGTTTCGTGTCACAACGGACTACGGAGATTTTGACGAAAATCTCTTTTCGAATGAGCCCATTCTAAGTTTTTATTCTTTATCAGATGAATTGCCAAAGAGTCAGATCGGCGACCTAGTTGGCGAGCTCTTCGAGAGGGGAGTGCTTGAAATTGGAAGCTCTCGTAGGTCGGGTTAAGAGCGCCTTCTATCGCCTTACCCCACAACTTATGATGGGAACCTCAATCTCTGTCCCAAGCGTGAAACCCGACACTCTCATTTCGCAAGTCCAGAGGCGTTGACCTTTCTCCGGATTAGTGGACACGGAGAGAAGACGGGTCATGTTCCTGCCCGAAGTATTGCTATGTAGGCTTCGAGGCGACGGCGGTATGACCCTAAGTTCAAGGTGGTGGCAGTTCAGCTGGATCTGGAGGAGAGTCGTGGTATAGCCTATAGCCGGACTGGCCCGTGATTTTGTGATTAGCGAGTATGTGCTGCATGTGTGGTGTGCGAATTTGAGACGGAAACGGCATTAATCGATTTATTAGGTTTGTAATAGAAATGCTTGCCCGATCGTGCAAATACTTTCCATGATTATTGAAAATGTAGTTGACTGTACTCATAAGCAACCATAGACTGTGTACTCAATTGGTGAGAGTCAAGAAAAGGAGGAGTCTTGAGATCAACTCAGTTGCACTTTTTTGTCCCTCTGGTATTACTAGTCATTCTTTGCGGTTGTGCTGGGCCTTCGGATTCAACTATCAAGGAAGCCGTCTCCAGGTCCCTAAAGTCTGGCGTACCTGGGTCATTGTCAAAGTCATTGATCAAAGGTTCAAATGCAACAATCATAGAAATTCAGATTAAAGGAAAGGGTAAGTCCAGAGGGAGTGGAGATAATAGATATTATCCAGTTAAAGTGTATGTCAAGGGTACTTGTGACGTCATGTTCCGTGGGAGGATTCCATTTGAAGGAGAAGTAGAATTTCTTCTGAAGGAAGATAGCTATGGAGAGTGGCATGCCGAAACAAGTGGCATGTTCTAAAGTCGATTTTTCGGGAGACAACGATGAAATCCACAATTATCAGTATTCAAATATTGGTTTCCCTTTTCATTTTTGGATGTGACAACACCGAACGAGGGGCCGATCGCAGTTCTGACCTGCTTCCTGTCGGAGTGACGGACTCTAATGGGGTGACGCTGTGGGGTTATATAGATGGTAACGGCAATGAAGTGTTCCCCCCTCAGTTTTATAGTGTTACTTCCTTTACCAATGGCATTGCAATGGTACGGGACCGGAAACGAGGGAATATTGTCATAAATTATCAGGGAAAGGAGCTCATACCAAGTCTAAGCGAATTCGCGAACAACTATAGAGCAGCCCAGTTGGCGCTCCCGTTACTGAAGACGGCAAAATACTCGTAAGGGTCGACGACAGATATGGGCTAATAGACACAACTGGAGCATTCCTGATTGACGCAACGCTTGAATGGCTGGATCAATTTGAGAACGGCTTTGCCATTGCTGACCCCGGAGGTGGATTGGGCAAAGGAGTAATAGATACGATTGGCAGGTGGGTAGTCAAGCCAGGAGAGTTCGCAAAGATTGACGACCAATCACGTAGTTACTTTACTGTCTGTGTTGGCGATTGCGTTGCGACCACTAAGACGCATGGAGTCATCAAATTGAGGGACACTACTTGGGAGCAAGTTTTCCCCTGCAAGTTTGAACAAACTGGCGTAACAAACGGTTACGCTTGGGCAGCCACTTATAGGAAAGAGGGCTACAAAATGCACTTTGACTCGCTCTTTGTCGTGGATCCAGACGGTGGCCTGCATTCATTTGACTGTGAAAAGTCGGGATTGATTACATACAAGGAATTAGCGAGGGCAAGATACTCTATGTCGGAACAAGCGGCCGAGTTGGATACGCGAATTTTGCCGGGTTAATCACGGATCCCATTTTTAATGCGGGCGGATTGTTTCGTGAGGGCTTAGCCCCGGCTGCGAACACAACGAATCTCTTTGGTTATATTGATACATCAGGGAATTGGGTAATTACGCCGCAGTATTATAACGCTGGCCCTTTTATAGGGGGAAGAGCGTTTGTTATGGCCGACAATGGGACGGCACTAGTGATTGACAGACGAAACGACACTGTTCTCGCCTACCCTCTCGCGGACAACACGGATGGACGCCTGTTTGAACTTGGCTATGAAGATTCACCAATCCCTGTGCGAGAATACAGAGAATCTGGAAGCGAAAGTGAGCCGACTGATCGTTACAGAAGTTACTTTCCAGTACCGAAACGTACTACAAGAAAATCAAATTTCCTGTTCACCTGGGCAGACTCCACCGGTAAGATCATTTGGAAGGCTGATGAATTCTGATTTTGAGCCGAGATGACGAGGAGTAGTCCCTGTAGGTCGGGTTGAACGCGGATTCACAATCGCGATAGATCATTACAACCGCCGTCCCGAGCGTGAAACCCGACATCCTTCTTTTGTACGATTCAAAGAGTGTCGGGTTTCGGGCTGCATCCTGCATTGTGAATATAGATAATCCTTTACAATCCGCCCTCAACACCGACCTACAACTTTCCGAACCTCTCGGGCTGAGCGGAGTCGAAGCCCAATTCCATATACCTTCCACACAAAAAAAACGGCGGCATCCTCTGACACCGCCGCTTATCTATCCTCTCAGAAAAATCACCACCCCAGAATCTGCTCCAGATTCCGGTTGAGCTTGAATATCCGCTCCTGGTAATCTTCCTTCTTCGCCTTTTCCTTCTCGATGATCTCTTTCGGCGCATTCGCCAAAAAGTCCGCATTCGCCAGCTTCTTGGAGAGCTTTTCATGCGCATCTTTCAGCGAATCGAGATCTTTCTGCAAACGGCTCTTTTCCGCATCCAGATCGATCAGTCCTGACAACGGCACAAATATCTCCGCGCCGGATATCACCGCCGAGGCAGACAACGGCGGCTTTTTGACATCGGTCCCGACCACTAAATTCTCTACCCGCGCCAACGACCGGAAATATTCGATATGATTCTCCAGCAGTTTGCCGAATGCCGGCTCACTCACTCGAATATACAGATCCGACTTTTTCCCCGGCGGGACATTCAACTCCGAACGGACCGATCGTACCGCGATCACCACTTCCTGGATCTGGCGCAACAACCCCTCGAGATTTTCATCCCGATAGGTTCCTTCGGCTTTCGGCCAGGGCCAAATGTCAGCGTTTTCGCCTTGGAGCTGTCCCCCTCGATCAACTGCAGGTAGATCTCTTCGGTGACAAACGGCACGAACGGATGCAGCAGCTTGAGTATCTGATTCAGCACATAGGTCGCGACATTCAGCGAACCCTCGCGAATCGGCACACCCGGCTGATCTGGCTTGATCAGCTCCACATACCAGGAGCAATAATCATCCCAGACGAAATTGTAGAGCGTTTTGGCCGCGGCATTGAGACGATACTCCGCAAACGCTTTGTCTACTGCCTCAACTGTCGTCTCGAGACGCGACAGTATCCACTTATCAAATATCATTAAGTCATCGCGATTGACCGTCTCCAGCACCGGCGGGCGTCCATCGAGACGCATCATCACAAACCGCGACACCTGGTAGACCTTGTTCACGAAATTCCGCCCGGTCTCGAACGCGTTCCGCCCAAGCCAGGGGTCCTGACCATCAGGCGTCGCCAGCATGAGGGAGATGCGGAGCGAATCCGCGCCGTACTTGTCGATCACCTCAAGCGGGTCGATCCCGTTGCCGAGCGATTTCGACATCTTAATGCCGTTGGCATCGCGGACCGTGCCGTGTATATACACATCCGTAAATGGCGACTCACCCTTAAACTCATATCCGGCCATCACCATGCGCGCCACCCAGAGGAAAATGATCTCCGAGGCGGTCACCAGCACTTTGGTCGGATAGAACTTATCCAGCTCCGGCGTCTTCTCCGGCCAGCCGAATGTCGAGAACGGCCAGAGCCAGGACGAAAACCAGGTATCGAGCACATCGGTATCCTGCACCAATGTCTCGGGGTCATGCCCGTTGGCTTCCTCTTTGGTCGGACGATTGACCGAGACAAACATCGTCCCATCCGGCGCATACCAGACCGGGATGCGATGTCCCCACCACAACTGACGCGAGATACACCAGTCGCGGATATTCTCCATCCAATGCAAATAGGTCTTTGACCAATAGTCGGGGTGGAATCTCAGCTTGCCTGACTTGACCGCCTCGATCGCCGGCCCGGCCAGTTCATCCATCTTCACGAACCATTGATCCGACAGATAGGGCTCAATGATATTGTGGCATCGATAGCAGGTTCCGGCCGAAAGATTGTACTTCTCGGTCTTCTCCAGGAAGCCGCGCTTATTCAGATCCTCGACGAGTCGCTTGCGGCCGTCAAAACGATCCAGCCCTTTGTATCGGTCGGCGTTTTCGTTGAGCGTTCCATCAGTGTTGAGGATATTCAATTCCTGAAGGTCATGCCGCTTGCCGATCTCAAAGTCGTTCGGGTCGTGCGCCGGGGTAACTTTGACCACACCGGTACCGAACTCCGGATCAACATACGAATCTGCCACGATCGGAATTTCGCGCTCGATGATCGGGAGGATCACGGTCTTCCCGACATACTTTTTGTAGCGCGGATCTTTCGGTGAAACGGCCAGCGCAGTATCACCGAGCATCGTCTCGGGACGGGTGGTCGCCACTGTCAGGTACTCATCCGACCCTTTTATTTTGTATCTGATATACCAGAGCGAAGAATCAAAATCCTTATGCTCGACCTCATCATCCGACAACGACGTCTTACACGACGGGCACCAGTTCACGATCCGGTGGCCGCGATAGATCCAGCCTTTGTCATAGAGATGCTTGAAGACGGTCGCCACGGCAGTGGAGAGGCCGTCGTCGAGCGTAAAGCGAGTCCGTTCCCAATCGCAGGAGCATCCCATCTTCCGCAACTGCGAGAGGATGATATCTTTATTGCGATAGGCCCAGCCGCGGGTCCGCTCGACAAACTTGTCGCGACCCAGTTCACGGCGAGTGGAGCCTTCTTTCACCAATTGCTTTTCGACTATCACCTGCGTGGCGATCCCGGCATGATCCGCGCCCGGAAGCCACTCAGCTTCGAATCCGGCCATGCGGTGACGTCGCACCAGAATATCCTGAATGGTATTATTCAGGCCATGCCCGATATGCAGGACATCCGTCACATTGGGCGGTGGGATCACCACCGAATAGGATGGCTTGGTTGAATTCGGGTCACCGTGGAAATAGTGATTCGCCAGCCATGCGGCGTAAATTCTATCTTCCACTTCAGCCGGATTGTAGGCCGAAGACTTCTTTTCTTTACCGTCGTTGCTGTTGCTCATGCTCTTTCACTGCGTTATATTGGCCGGTCTGATCTGCTGGCCGATTGTGATAAGCGCCTACTATAGCGCGATTTAGACTGTATGTCAAGTCGCCATACCCGGTTCGCCTGCCGGTCAGATTCCGGCAACCTACTAGAACAAGGATCGGTTCATTGTGTCTATCCCCAAGCTACTGGCACAGATAGAGGACCCCTCGCTCACCCCGTTCGAGCGCCTCGTCAAATTGATGGCCATTCTTCGCTCTCCCGAAGGATGCAACTGGGACCGCAAACAGACCCATGAATCACTCATCCCTTACCTGGTCGAAGAGTCCTACGAAGTTATCGACGCCATCGAACAAAAGCAGTACCCTGCCCTCCGCGAAGAGCTGGGTGATCTCGCCGTGCAACTGGTTTTCCATGCCCAGCTTGCCGCCGAAAGGGGAGAGTTTACCATTCACGATGCTCTCTCCGATGTTGTCACCAAACTAGTCAACCGCCATCCGCACGTTTTCGGCGAGCGAAAAGATCTGAATCCCCAGCAGGTTCGCGATATGTGGGAGCAAAACAAAACCAAATCCGGCGAAAAAGAATCGGTGCTTGGCGGGATCCCGATGGCCATGCCTGCGCTCACGCTCGCATTCCGCATCGGAGAAAAAGCAGGCGGAGTTGGATTTGATTGGAAGAAACCTGAAGAAGTGATGGGGAAGATCGAGGAAGAACTGGGGGAACTTCGCGCAGAATTGGATGCGCCTGTTCGAAGCAAAGAGCGCGTCGCGAATGAGATCGGCGATCTCCTCTTTGCCGTAGCCTCACTCGCACGCAAACTGGATATCGAGCCGGAATCCGCACTCCGCACCGCACTCATCAAGTTTCGCACGCGGTTTGATGCGATGGAGCGAAAGATCAGGACCGACGGCAACAACTTCTCCGATTTTTCGTTACAGGAGCTTGAACAACGGTGGCAAGCGGTGAAATTGCACCACGAATCCGATTGAACCGCTATGAGATAACATTTTGGTGTGTGGATAAGTGGAATTTTTTTCCTGATTCCGCACTCCACAGGAAATTTTCCTGAAACTGTACGCTTTTTTGTTGTGTTAAAATCGGGCATACGCTAACATTGGCGTCCAAACGAGTACGAAGAGGATCTTCGAAACCAGACCTAACGCGAGAGAACAGAACAGTCTTCCATATAGATCTGACACATCGTGGACTGATTCCAACGAGCACACGGCGACCGGAGACGGCCGGCTGTGAGGAGGATTAAGTATGGCATAACTTTCTGCAGGACGTTTCTCTTATGAAAACCGCTGCGCAGTGTGCGCAGTACCGAGAAACCCCTGTAACGTTATTATGAACTTTACTCAACACCATTCAGCATAAGGATTTTGTGTATGAAGAAAGCGATCATTTTCGCTCTAGCTTTTGTGACCATGATCGGTGTCAGCGCCATGGCGACTGAGACCCGCACCGTGGTTATGGGACAGAACAATCACATCATGCTCGACGATGCCAACCAGTGGCTTTATCCGTCCCGCGTGAACAACTACCCGAACATCGCCTCTGCCGAAGCCAACTGGAATTATGACGACATGTACAATGTCGGCGTGAACTGGAAATTCGGCGAAGAGAACCCGTGGGTCCTCGGTACCTATTTCTCCTCCAATGGTGAATACTATCCGCAGGGTTACTCCGGCAACTCGCTCGGTAACATGAGCTACCTTTACTATGGCGTGCCGTCCGTCGCGCCGGCCAAGCAGCAGTATGTCACCAACGGCAATGGCCGTTCGTTCGACCTGCTTTATGGTCGCAAACTCGGAACGTTCAACTTTGGTTTTGGCCTTGGCTACAACCACGCCTCCTACAAGTCCGAAGAGACCGATGACCAGACCGAAGAAGCCTTCACTCAGTACACCATCAGCCTGGGCGTGACCCCGGATGCCGGTAACTGGGATGTGGCGCTCCACTTCGCCATGGGCTCCTGGACCGATAAGGATGCCGATGGTGAAGAGCAGTCCGAAGCTGACGGCTACACCGACATCGCCGTTCTCGGCCGCTATTTCCACAAGATGAACAATACCGTCACGATCGTGCCGCACGCGATGCTCGCTACCGGCAGCCGTGGTGAGAAGTTCACTGGCGACTACGAAGCCAACTCCGACTACAAGGAGAAATTGACCTCCCTCGAACTCGGCGTCGGCATGAACTACACGCCGGTCACCAATGTCCTCGCCGTTCTCGATTTCGGTTTCTGGCAGGATAAGATCAAGTACGAGATGGAAGGACAGGAAGACGAGACCGAATCCTGGACTTCTATGCCGTACTGGCGCCTCGGCGTCGAAGGCGAAGTCTTCAATTGGATGGACGTCCGCGCTGGCGCAACCTCTGACTGGGGTGGCTACAAGTGGGAAGACAACTACAAGTATGGTTCCATCATGAATGAAACCTACTTCGGCGTTGGCCTCAACTTCAACCGCCTGCACATTGACACCTACATGGATCCCGAGATCCTGCTCGACGGTTTCAATTTCATCAGCGGTTCCACCGATCAGGACGACCTGAACTTCCAGGTCTCCCTCCTGTACGAAATGTTCTAAACGTTAGATCATATCGAACACAAAAGCCCGGTCTGCAAAGACCGGGCTTTTTTTATGTCGGTGACTGACTTCGGGACCGTGGGAACGGAATGAAGACTCCAGCCCTCATCCGGCGCTCCGCGCCACCTTCTCCCCAAGGGAGAAGGGAATACCTTGTCCTTCTATAAGATCGCCAGACAATGACAGAGAGATTTCCCCTCTCCTTGCGGGAGAGGGTGCCCCGAAGGGGCGGGTGAGGGCGTAGCCGAGCTAACTGACCCACAACCTGAAATTGAGAACCGTCTAGAAAGAAACTGAGACCATCAAGCCCGCGCCGTTTCGCCCGAAATAAGGCCCCCCGTAAACTGCTACCGCGCCGGTGGCATGCCTCAGGTACTTGTTGTATACCCGCTCTTCGTCGCTCCGCAGTACCAGGCAGAAAACAGCGGCGGCAAAATCGACTCCGGCCAGCGCTTGAGAGGTCGACCGCTTGTCTTCATCACCATCCCCATCAAACGCGGTCAACTGCAGCACTCCCAGCACCGCAAATGTCGTCCCCATGGCCAACCGGACCCTGCGGCCATTACCCGCCATCTGCTCAAGCGACACAGCCGCCATGGAATCGCGAGCCGATGAATCCCTGACCTGCGAGATCCGCAGATACTCTTTCTCAGCTTTGGAAAGCTTCGTGAGCTCATGTACTCCCAAGAGCGCGCAGATCGCCCCGCTTCCCAGATAGATCATGCCGGCTTCACCCGATTTCCGATATTGTTTATCTTCGCTGCTTACCTCTACACCGCGCATGATCAACACCGCACCGCCGACCACTCCGATAACTCCGTTTAGGGTCCTGTCCTGCTGCTTCATTTTCGCCAGCGGCTTCAGGTACTTCTCGTTCACGCTATTACTGTCCGGCACGACCTCTTCGAAATACTTGATCTTGGAATGATCTATCAGTGGCGCAGGTCGCACAGAGTCAGCACCCGTAGATTGCGCCAGACAATCAAAGACCGGGCAGAAGCTCGACACCAAAATGAATACCAGAAATGAAACAAGCTGATGAATGTGTCGATACATACTACTCCCGTGTCCACACAGAGCGGACTTGCCCAATTGCGTTGTACTTAGAATGAAAAGCAGGCTCTCAGGCCGGGCGTCCCATTCCAAAAACTCGGTCCCACTGCGAGAGTGAAAGAATCACCATGCTCGCGGGAGAAGCGGTCGTACGTCCGTTCCGCACTCGATTTGACCACAAGACAGATCAGACTGACGGCAAAACTGCTTCCAGCCAGAAAGACCTGTGTGCCATCATTCTCTTTACTCTGGCCCCCGGCGATGGCCAGTTGTACACCGCCGAGAATTGCGAAGGCGATGCCGTTTCTCAGCCTCGCTTTGCGGGCGTCGTGAGCCATCACCTCAAGCGACCTGCTCGTCTCATAGTTGCGTGACTCCGGATCTTCGATCTTCGAAATGCTGGCGTATTCCTTCTCTGCTTTGCTACGGAAAAACAGGTCATGGAATCCAAGGACGGTGAGCATTGTCCCGCTCCCTACTAAGATCGCTCCGCTTTGAGGGCCACTTCGTTTTCGCGCTTCGTCTGAAAAGGCACTGGCGCCTATTATAAGGATACCGGTTCCTATTGTCAGAGAGGTGAAACCGGAGACCATTCTGGAATCATGACCGCTCTTCGCCAACGGTCTGAGATAGTCATCGACATAGTCCGATACATGATCATCTTGAAGTGGGCGGGAGGCTGCCAAACTCAAATGAGCAAGGTCGAGAGATGAAAGTGAAATGAGACTGTCTACCAATGGCGCTTGAGCCTGGACGGCTCCATTGAAGTTCAGACAGAGAGAGAAAATCACGCAGGAAAGAAGTCGAAAACAGAACAAAGGCCACTGCATACAACCGCCCGGATTGAAAGTGACGACACGTGGAGTCTTTCTTCCATGATACAAATGTCCGCGAAGGTTGTCAATGGATGACTGTCTGGATCACAGAGTGGCTGCCAGCCAATATTCTGCAATGGGAGGGAAGAGCTTTTAAAGTAAACTCATAAGTCAGCAGGGGCGTAAGAATATCAGTTGAATCCCCATCGTTTTGCCCAACTTCCACGCCGCGACCGACTCTCTATTGTCGCCTCCACCAGCTCGATCTACTGGCAAGTCACCCTTGGTGATGGCCTTAGTCGTTTTGTGTTGGGAGGCAAGCAACAAAGCATACAGTGTCTGCTTCAACTCAAATCCCTTCACTGAGTCAAGGTGCGCTATCAACGGTCGGATAGCCGGCAACCCTTTCATGCCAAGCTCCTCTGGAGCGATCCACCATGTAGGAGGGTCATCATAATGACCGTAATAGGAATAAAAGGTAGAATCTCCCAACTGCCGTATCAAAAAACTGACTGTGTCCAATCCAGAATTTGCTTGCGCTGTCCAGGCCATACGGACTATCTGCTGGCGAAGAACATCATGCCCGTTTAGTAATCTCTTAATGAATTTAGCGGTGCCGCTACTGTCGAATGGAACCGCTTCTCTCCTCATGCTGTCCACGACCAAATTCAGCGAATCGATCTGCGCCTGCCATTTGGCCGTCATCTCCGCCGCCGCCCGACGGTTCCCTTCTTCGGTCTTCGCCTTCCAGATAGACAATGCCGCTCCCACGCCGATCAGCACGATCAGCCCCACAACCAATACAACGTTCTTGCCGGAATACATACTCCAGTATACAGATTCTCTCGCCCCGCCGCAAGATTTTCAATATTCTCCTCAACGTCTCCTTCTTCGTCCAGATAATCCTTGCAAAACAAGACAATTCGCTCCTTCTTTGGGAGGTTACCAAAGGAGAGATCCCTATGCGACGTACCATTCTTGTCTTTTTCTCACTCATCAGTTTGATCACCGCAACCGCCCTCGCCGATGAAGGGATGTGGCCGCTTTACAGCCTCGACCAGCTCCCGCTCGATACGCTCAAAGCGTACGGTCTTAAACTGCAACCAACCGATATTTACAATCCCGCCGGTGGCGGGTTGGCCGATGCTGTCGTGCAACTCGGAGCGACCGGATCATTTGTTTCGCCCGATGGCCTCATGCTGACCAATCACCATGTCGCATTTGGCGCCGTGCAGGAACAGTCGACGATCGAGAACAACTACCTTCGCGACGGTTTCTACGCCGCTACCCGCGAACAAGAGATCCCCGCAATCGGATACAAGGCCTACATCACTCTTGGTATGGAGGATGTCACGACCAAGGTCCTCAAAGGGGTGAGCGACAAGATGCCGGATATCGATCGCTACAAAGTGATCGACCTCAATATCAAAAAGATCGTGCGTGATACCGAGTCCGGACGCGATGTCAAAGCGAAAGTCGCTCGGATGTTCGGCGGCAAGCAGTACATGCTCTACACGCAATTTGAACTGCGGGATATCCGCATTGTCTATGTCCCTGCCGAAGCCATCGGTAACTTTGGCGGTGATATCGACAACTGGATGTGGCCGCGTCACACCGGCGATTTCTCTTTCCTTCGCGCCTATGTCGCGCCTGATGGCAAGTCGGCGGATTTTGCCGCTGGAAATGTCCCCTACAAGCCGAAAGTCTATCTCCATATTGAGCCAAACGGCATTCGCGAGGGAGACTTCGCCATGACCCTCGGCTTCCCCGGCTCCACCGAACGATATATCAGCTCGTATGATCTCGCCAACCAGATCGAATATGGCTATCCAAACACGATCACGACCTTCGAGGATGAGATCAACATCATGATGCAGGCCGGGCGTCGCGACTCCGCTGTCGCACTTCGCCTTGCCTCCGATCTCCAGGGCCTCAACAACACACTCAAGAACAGTTACGGCACCATGGAGGGATTCAAGAAGGGGCAGATCCTTGAACGCAAGCGGGCAGAGGAACAGCAGTTGATGGAGTGGCTGAAAGCCAATCCGGCTCTGCTCAAGAAATACGGCAAGGTCCTTCCGGAACTGGATTCACTCTACCAGGCGAAAAAAGTCCGCCAGCAACATGACAATGTCCTCTCCTATCTCAGTTGGGGATGCGACTACCTCAGGTTGGCCAACTCGATCTATCGCTGGTCTCTGGAACGCGAAAAACCGGACCTCGAACGCGAACGCGGTTACCAACAGCGGGATATGGCCAATGCGCTTGAACGACTCAAAAATGCCCAGACCAATCTGATCCCATCGGTCGACAAAGAGATCCTGAAATATTTCCTGACCCGCGCCTTGCAGCTTCCACCCGACCAGAAGATCGATGCCTTCGAGAAGCTGGTTGCCGAGGTGGATATCCCGCAGCGGAATGAATACCTCAATACGATGGTCGAAGAGCTGTATGCCAAGTCGGCGGTCGGCTCACTCGATGAACGGGTCAAGATGTTCAACATGTCGCGAGCCGAACTTGAAAAACTGAATGACCCATTCATCAATCTCGCCAAAGCGCTCAAGACCGAGCAGGATGAACTGCGCGACCGCGGCAAACAATTTGCCGGTGCCGAAACACGGCTTGCTCCGAAACTTATCCATGCGTTCGCCGAATGGAAGCAGGCCAAGATGTACCCCGACGCCAACGGCACCATGCGCCTCAGCTATGGCCAGGTCAAGGGATACACGCCGCGCGATGCCATCACCTATCGCTATGCCACCGGGCTTGGCGGCGTGATGGAAAAAGAATCGTCCATGGATCCATTCACTGTCCCGAAAGAACTGAGCGCCGCCTATGCGCAGAAAAATCCCGGACGATGGCTCGATCCGGTGATCAATGATGTCCCCGTCGATTTCCTGACCACCAACGATATCACCGGCGGCAATTCCGGCTCACCGGTCATCAACGGCGAGGGGAAATTGATCGGCGTGGCTTTCGATGGTAACTGGGAAGGAGTCGCCTCGGACTATCTTTTTGCGCCATCGGTAACCCGGACTATCGTGGTCGATGTCCGGTACATTCTGTATTTGATCGATAAGGTCTATCACTACGATAACCTGATGCGCGAATTGGGAGTCCAGACCGCTTCCTGATCGCATCCGGCAACGATACCCTGGGGTGGTCGTGATTCGCGACCACCCCTTTTTTGTCTGGGCAGCAACGCGGCAGAGATACTCATCCTTCGGGAACAAAATAGACACAGTAGTCGTTATTAGAGTGTCGGCATCATTGCCATTGGAGGGATATCATATGCGATACCAAGTGTCGATATCCGCGACCGGCACCAGTCTGCTGGTCAGATCAACGCTGGTGCTCCTGCTCATCCTGTCCTGCAGTCACGAATCTCCGCAAATGCAGCAATCTGTCACCACTCCGACAGCGGTGATGGTGCAATCATCTGGCTGTCGCCAGACGGTGAGCGACCGTGAAGCCCGCTACACTGCCACTCCGGATTGCATCTATCTGTCGTACGACAAACATCATGTCCTGCGTCTCACCCATGTGAATGCCGTGATGAACTGCTGTATCAGTGGTAACTCCGTTTCTGCGGTTGTCAGCGAAGGTATGATTCGGATCACCGAGCAGGAGAAGTTCGAGGGAACCCAACCGTGCCGCTGCCTCTGCCTGTATGATCTGGTTTATGAAGTGAGACAGGTTCCACCCGGTCTGTACACGATCCGGATCGAGGAGACAAATCTTCCTTCCGGCGAACCGATGCTTGAAGGGACGGTCGACTTGACCTCACCGATCACTGACACTATCTGTGTGCAGCACAGCAACTATCGGTCGCTGGCGACCTCGTCTTTCGAGCGGCGAGTACCGGTTCCGATGGAATAGCGCTCGGGACTTGCCGCCACTGGTTCGTCGTATTAGATTGTGGGCATGTTGATCCGCAAGCTAACTGTTAATGATGCGCACGCCTTCCGTGAACTGCGCATCGAAATGTGCACGGCTCATCCCGAGGCATTCGGCCAGACCCCCGATGAGGTCGCTGCAATGCCGGAAGACAAATTTGTCGACTGGATGTCCCCCTCTGAATCCTATCCTGAGAAATTCGTCCTGGCCGCATTCGAGGGAGAACGCTTGATCGGGACTGTCGCTTTCCGCCGCGAGGACTCAATCAAAGAGCGTCACCGCGGATGGATCTGGTCGGTCTATGTCCGCCCGGAGGGGAGAGGGAAGGGGATAAGCAAGCAGTTGATGCAGGCGATGATCGAAGAATCCCGCACGATGTCCGGACTGGAGATGCTCACTCTGGTCGTCGCATTACCCCAAACTTCCGCCCGCACGCTGTACACGTCACTTGGCTTTTTCACCAGCGGACTGATATTGCACGGCTACAAACTCCCCGATGGCCGCTACATCGACCACGAAGAGATGATGCTCTGGCTGTAAGGGGGGAGAGCAGCAGCCAATCGGTATGATAAACGAAGAGGGACGGCCATTACCTGGCGGTCCCTCTTTGTCGGCTTGCTCGCCCGCCTAATTCCCGCTGAAGATCACCGGGCGGTCAAACGCTTCTTTTACTTTGCGCGCGAATGCAGCAAACGTCGCTACATCCACTTCGCCTGGTTTAATTTGTAATGCAAATCCAACCGTCAGCACACGATTCTTCTTGTCCCAGGTCGACTTATGATCAAAACTCCAGTTCTCACCGGTGATGGTGATCGGATCCCCCATTTTCGGCTCGCCCATCGAAACCGGAACATGAATTTTGAATCCCCAGTTGGTGTTACGCGCTTCCCATCGCAGCGACACGGGGAATTTCCGCACTCCATTCCAATAGAGACTGGTGAACAGTCCATCGCTGTATGGTGACCATGACGGCAACGTGAGTAACGTCATATTGCTGACTTGTTGCTGAGTCAGGGTGATGTTTCCCCACCACCGTTCGTTGTAGATGCTGTCAATGGTGTGTGCCGAATCCTGAACCACGGAATCAAGGAGGACCGCTGATTTCCAGGCGTTGGATGCGGAGGTTTGCAGCTTCTCGCGCGCGGATTCCCGGGTCCATCCGTATACCGTACCCCGGCGGTAGCCGGCACTCTGGTCTTCATAATGCAAGCGTAGTTCAAAGCGTGATTGTGGCTGGTCGGTCAACCAGACTTCCATGGTGTCGACCAAACGAATTTCTTCCGACCTGAGGGGAGGCATGCGCTGAAGCTCCGCCTTGGTCGAAGCGCTGACCGGCAAGCAGGGCTGGTCGGCAATGCTGCTGGTGACGGTCCGCTCAAACGGATAGTAGGTGGCGGTCAGGTCGACATATTGAGTGTCACCATCCAATGCGCAGGCGGCGATCAAATGGTCGAAATCGAATTGGGGGAGCGGCAGAGTGGTCTGATCGCTGGAGGTCAGCACCAGCACCGGCCAGGCATCGATGCCTGCCTCGCGCGCCATTGCAATAAAGAGATGTGCCTTGTCTTTGCAATCGCCCCAACGACGCACCAGCACTTCGTCCGGCTTCTGCGGAATCGAAGCATCGTAGTTGAAACTGATCGTCTGGTAGGGAATTTCGAGCGACACAAAGCGATAAAGGGCACGTGCTTTCTCGCGCGGGCTGGTCAGTCCGGCGGTCAATTCTCGCGCTTTTTCTTTTGCCCGAGGATTATCATCGAGGACCGCTTCACTGACCGAGTAGTACCACCCATTCAGTTTCTGCCAATTGGGGATGGATGAGACGACCACTCGTCCGACCAAATCACCGCGTGGAGGGAGCTTGGCGAGGCCAAGATGATATGCTTCGGCATGGTCCGCCGACCAGGAGAGGCGAGTGAAACCGCAATGTTCGGTGACGACCGCTTCCGGCGCCGGGGGGAGGGAACGGGTCACCAGGTCGGTTCGATCGGTCAGGATGGCGTACTCCCAGTGTCGCTGATAGAGGCTAAAATTACATTCGTAATTGTCCGAGAATTCATTCCAGAGGTCGCCGCGATTGTTGAACCACTGGCGATAGCGAAGTTCTATGGCGTCCCCGGCACGAAGATCCTTGAAGAGAATATTCCCGTTGTTCTTTTCGCCGTTAAGGGGCGGCTGTCCTTTGCGGAGACGCCGTGCGCTCAGCAATGTCTCGAAAGTACTGGATTCATCGACCGGGTTCTCGACCTCCTGGAAAGACTGCACCGCTTCAAGGTCCTCCAGGACCCTGACCGTATGTACTTCGCGGCAAATCGGCCCATTTGCATAAACCAGCTTTTGCGTCCGGTCGAGCAACATCCAGGAGTTTTTCCCGCCCAGTTGTTCGGAGGTGGGATTGTCTTGCCAGAGGGAATCGACATTGAGAGTCCCGAACAGACTGTCCAGAGTAGTGTTGTTACGCAACTCCGCAAGACTCATGTATGGGGTTGGGGCTGAAGATTTGATGGCGTGGATCTTCAACAAGGCTTCCCGTGCCTTTGCTTCATCTCCCATCTGGCGATATATCCGATGAAGTTGATCGTACAGGATGATGCGATATGGACAGCGCTTGGCGACGGCCAGCAGATCCGGCAGGACCTCCGCCGGGGTGTGTGCGGCCATGGCGGCATCTACCATCAAATCATAGGCCAGCGAAGCAGTTGGCGAGGCTTTCAGCATTTCTCGCGCCCCGGCGATCGCCTCTGCGTATTTTTGCATTGTCATGTAATACTGTGGGGCTGTGACGAGATACTGTGTTCCCTTCAATGTCTTTCGACTATATGTTTCGTATTCCTTCAGCGCAGAGACAATGTCCTGGCTGATCGATTCGTTGAACTGCATCAGCAGCAGAGCGGGCATAGCCGAGGCCGGGTATTTCATTACCAGCGCGTCAAGTGCCTGCTTATATGCCTGAACATCACCAGTCAAAAGCATGCCGACTGCGGCGAATGCTTCAATCTCAATTCGATCGGGATACTGTTGCCCAAGTTTGGCCATTGCGTCAACCTGCTCAGCGGGTGTGCCGACAGAACGCTGAATCCAGAGGTGAGCGACGGCGGGGCAGTTCGTTCCATGGGCGATCATCCCGAGCACTTCATTGAGTCGTGCGTCATTCTCCTGTGTCTGGAGCATGACAACCAGGAGGTAAGTCTCAAGCGGCGACAGTTCCCCGGCTGCCAATCGGGCTTCGTACTCGGTTACGGCTTCGTTGACGTAGCCGTTGTACAACTGAAGAACCCCGCGCCAGAAGCGCTTTTCCGTCGACGTAGAGTTGGCCGTCAAAGAATCAAACATATCAAACAGCGGATGGAATTGCGTCGCCTGGACTGTCGAGTCGACGGCCACGTTCGCAAATCGCAGCCATTTCAACCCGTTTACCGGAGAATAGTCGGCTTTCCGGATACTCAGTCGCATGTTAGCGGCCAATTCGTTGTTGCCGAGCGAGAAGGTCAGTTCATGGAGGCCACGCTTGACGCTGGTACGGAAGCCGTTTCGGATGTAGGCATTCCGGTGAGTTGGGTCGGTCTGGATCAAAGTACCGTCGAGTCGGACGCGACTGGAGTAAATCCCTCCGGGGAGGATCAGAATCTCGGCGTCATTTGGCATCTCAAAGAACAGTTTGGTTACGTAAACGTTCGAAAGAGCATTGCTGAACGGGAACGTTGGGTCGAGATGACCATCGTTTGAGGGATCGAGCCAGCACCAGCCGGCGTTCGCTCCCATTGCTCCGCTGACCGTTACCGAGGTATCCAGTGGTTGCTTTTCAATCGGCAGGTCACGGAAGAACGCAATATTCGATTTATTATCGAACGGTCCGATCGCCCAGCCGCCGATAAAACCATCGTTCCGTTTACGCGGGGTGGCTTTAAAGGCCGTCTCGAGGTCAGTCGACTCGATCATCTGTTCCGCCATATACTGATGTCCGCCGAGCGGAGATTTGGCGATGAGAGAAATGATCTTGCGTTTCACTTCTATGTGATCGGTCCACTCCTGTTCCAGTGCGGCCCACCATTCGAAAACCGCAGGAAGGTACGGATCTCCGGGAGCGGACCCCATCAGCTTGATCGCTTTGACGGCTCCGGCATGGTCGAGATCAAGAGATGATGCCAACATCAGCCCACGCTTCGCCGATTCATCCTTCGGGTTTTCCTTGATCGCCTCGACAAACAACTCTTTGGCGACCCCGGTATTCAATTTGTGCAATTCCGTCCAGCCGTCGTCCACCGTCCCCGCGACGATAGAACTACAGACAAGACAGGCGATGAATCCTGCTACGCAGGTTGTGAGTGCGAACCGAGACATGAAACCCTCCGCGTTAGCGATTTGCAATCGGCCCTCCGATCAAGGTGGTTACAACAGCGGTCGTATTTCGGAAGAGACCTGGAAGCGTGAATGCCGACGCAACAAGGAACCGGTCTGCGCTCGAATCACGTTGATTGTCAGGCGCTCCAGTGCGAGACCAAGGAACTGGTGAGACGGGGGTGGCGATGTCAGCCGGACAGGTAGTCACTCTTCTCCCTAAAATGACCTTCGTACTACATTTTTACTAAGGTCTGCAATTTCGGTCGCTCCGTCAAGCACCCATACAGTCGACTGACTTGCATTTGCGACAGAGAGATGCTACCTTCCCTCTCCCATGATCTCGCTCATAATCGGACTCGGCAATATCGGGAAGAAGTACCATCACACCCGCCACAACGTCGGCTTTGACGTCGTCGACTCACTTATTGGAAAGAACAAAGCCACCCAACAACCCCGCGTCAAAGAGTTCGACTGGGCGACCTTCGAGGAAGGGGAGAGGAAGATCATCCTCGCCAAACCCCGCACTTTCATGAACCTCTCCGGCCTGGCCGCCGCCCGACTGCTCGAAGAGAACGAGCTGACACCCAGCCAGATGCTGGTCATTGTTGATGACTTCGCCATCCCGCTCGGGACGGTCCGGATCCGGGGGAAAGGCTCTGCCGGAGGGCACAACGGCCTCACTTCGATTATGGAAGAGCTTGGCACACAAGCGTTTCCGCGGATCCGCATGGGAATCGGCAAGGTCACTCCTCAGATGGCCCCGTCTGAGCTTGGGCGGCAGACGTCCCCGTCTGCCCCGGTTCAGCCAAAACCTGTTGACAATGAAGCGGATATTGTCGACTTTGTCCTTTCTCCGTTTGAACCGGAGGAGCGTCCGGTCGTGGATAAGATGATTCTCCACGCCACGGAAGCCGTGCTCTTTGCCATCGCACATCGTCTCGACCAGACGATGTCAAAATATAATGTGAACCCTGCTTTGCCGGAAAATCTGTAATCCATCGCAAAGCCGTTAAACCTTAACCAACGTCCAAAGGGAGGATTACTCGTGCGACTTTACGAGACCACCTTCATTGTCAATCCCCAAACCGATGATGCGTCGATCGACCGTCAGGTTCAGACAGTCACAGAGCTGATCACGAACCATGGCGGCAAGATCGTCCGCGAAGACCGCATGGGTACTCGCCGGATGATGTTCCCTGTCGGGGGACTTATCCAGGGGTACTATGCCAGCATCATTTTCGAAGGCTCCACCAGCTTGCTTCCCGAACTGGAACGCCTCTACAAGATCGAAGACGCGTATCTTCGCTACCTGACGATCCTGTACGAAGGCGACCCGGAAGCGAACAAGGCGGCTCGCGATGCCTTTGCCTCCGCGTTCGAAGAACGCGATGATCGCCGTGGCGGCGGTGACCGCGATGACGACCGTGGCGGACGATTCCGCGGCGGACGGCGAGACCGGTATGATCGCGGTGACCGTTACGAACGCAATGATCGCGGCCCACGTCCCGCTCCGCGCGGCGACTCCGGTCCGGCCGATCGTCCGGCACCGGCTACCGGTCCCAGCGAATCCTAAGCGAGAACCATCCGGGAGCAATGTATGGCAGCTCACTTGGCGTATATCAACAAGGTGATCATCACTGGTCTCCTGGTGCGTGATCCGGAATACCGGCACACCACCACGGGTGCGCCTGTCTCCAATTTCCGCATCGCCACGACCAAACGGTACCGCGATGCCGAAGGAAGCGTGAAAGAAGAAGTCTGCTATATCGGCGTCGCCGCCTGGCACACCCTCGCTGAGAGTTGTCGGGATCGGCTGCGCAAGGGAAGTCCGGTGCAGGTCGAAGGAGAACTGAAAAGTCGCGTGCGCGACACCGGTGAAGGTGTCCGACGTTCCTTCGTCGAGATCCGGGCCTACCAGATCAGAGTGGTTCATGACGACGGAAGCCAGGAGGATCTGCTCGAGACCGGCACACCGGTCCTTGCCGCCACCGGCTCACGATCGATCGGGACCCGCGTCGCATCCCACGGATACGACAGCGACCCGGATGAATCACCCTTTCGAATAATGGAGTCGTCTCAGGACGGCTTCGAACCGTGTCATCATAACGAAAACGAAGAACTGTAAAGAGAGATACACATGGCTGAACGAGGCGAATACGGAGATCGGCAGCGTCGACGCAAAGTCTGCCGGTTCTGTGAAAACAAGATCATGTTCATCGATTACAAGGACGAACGGATGCTTCGCCGCTTTATGACGGAGCGTGGCAAGATCGTCCCGCGTCGCATTTCCGGCAATTGCGCGATCCATCAGCGCAAACTGACGGTGGCGATCAAACGCGGACGCCATATGGCGATCCTGCCGTTTGTCGCTGAATCGTACAGGTAGGTGCGTGACCACTGGATCAGTGGTACCTGCCCGACCGTCGACTCAGCTCTGGATCTTCCCGGTCCTCTTCGCCATGCTGGTTTTCCCGGCCATGCGAGCGGCGGGAGTTGATTCCGGTTCGGTCGGCGCGTCGCTTCTGTTTGGCGCCGCCGCATACGTTGTCGCAGTTTATCTGTTTTACGGCGTCGCCCGACTCATGTATGCCGGCCAATTTCTCTGGCTGGCAGTTGGATCGATCGGCGGTGCGATCCTCGGTGCCGTGGCCACCTCGCCTCAGCACCTCTGGTTCGCCGAGGTCGGATGGCTCGCGGTCCTGATCCCCGGTCTGGTGGCTGGACATCTGCTCCGGCAGAACAAAACCAGCTTTCAGGTCTACCTGATCGGACTGATCGTCCTGACTCTGTTTTCGGTCCTCGCCTGGTATCCGACCTGGCGTGAGATCTACGCGCTCGGCCCCGAGGCCGGCGAAGAGATGGTGAAATTGTTTGTTGGCGGCCTGGGAACACAGGGGTACAGCCCCGAACAGGTCGAACAGATAGAAAGTGCGTACAAGCTGTTGGCGAAGTTGACGGTCCGGTTGTCGCCGGCCTCAGCGGTCGTCAGCGCGATCGTCCAGTTCAGCCTCGGCTTTCTCTGGTTGAGCTGGCGACTGGGCCAGACTTCTCCTGCGCTCGGTCAGGTGCGACGGTTCACTCAATGGAAAGTGCCGTTCGGCCTGACACCGGTCACCGGAGTCGTGATCTTGGCCCGCCTGGTCGGAAATGATGCGATCCAACTGGTCGCGGATAATGCACTCCTGGTGCTGGCGATCTTCTACGCTGTCTGCGGACTCTCCTTCATGGAGTTCACCCTGCACCGCGTCAAGGTCTCCATTTTCATCCGCATCCTGTTTTATCTGCTTCTTTTCCTGGCGCATCTGGCCGGATTGATGGTGATGGTGCTCATCGGCTTCATCGACAGCTTCCTGGACTGGCGCAAGCTGGGCGCAAATGTAACTGTTGAACAATGAGTCTGAATGCTATATTGAAGTGAGAGGAATATCATGAAAGTCATTCTTCGTGAGGATGTAGACACGGTCGGTCTGGCCGGAGAAACGGTTGAAGTGAAGGACGGTTACGGCCGGAATTTCCTGATCCCGCGCAATCTCGCCATTCCTGCGACCCAGGGAAATGTCAAGGCGATCGATGAAGTGCGCAAACAGCGCGATATCCGCGTCAAAAAGCGCCGCAAAGCCGCCGAAGTGATCAAAGATCGCATCGAACGCGTCCAGCTTCGCATCGCCGTCATGGTTGGTGAAGAAGACCGCCTGTTCGGATCGGTCACCAATAACGATGTCGCCAAGCTGCTGGAAACCGAAGGTATCTCAGTGGATAAGCGAGCGATCGACCTCGAAGAGCCGATCAAGGCGCTCGGTATGTACGCCGTGCCGGTCAAGCTTGAGAAAGATGTCGTCGCACACGCCAAATTGCTGGTGGAGAAAAAGATCGCCTGATATGAAAATGCTCGAAGTGAAGCTCGAGGGGCTGGCTCTTGACATGAGCACCGGCAATACTCCGGTAGTCATTCTCTCGCCGCCCGGTCTCGACAAGGTGCTCCCCATTTGGATCGGCCATGCGGAAGCCTGGGCGATCGCTATGGAGCTCTCCGGTGTCGGGTCCAAACGGCCGCTCACGCATGATCTTCTCAAACGCGTGATCGAGTCGCTGCATGCATCGGTCGCTCGTGTTGAGATCACCGAACTGCGCGAGCAGACGTTTTTTGCGGTGATCCATCTCAACACCGGTGGCGAGCCGGCGCATATCGATGCCCGTCCTTCGGACTCGATCGCGCTCGCCCTCAAGACCGGCGCTTCCATCTTCGTCAACGAAGAGCTGTTTAATATCAAACGACCGGAACCGGGCGACGAGGCGGTCGCCGGATCCGATGAACCGCAGGCACCGCCTATGCCGACCGACCGGGAATCATTGCGCGAACGACTCAAACGGATCCCTCCTGAGGAATTCGGTAAGTTTTCGCTGTAGTATGAGACCATTGCTTGTCGTCTGTCTCTTGTTTCTGATGCCGTTACTGTCGGTTGCGGCCGACCTTGACGACAATCAGGAGTTTACTGCCCTGTCGGCGCAGGCAAAAACTGCCTTGGCCGACGGCAACTGGCAGGAAGCACGCCGACTCACCGAAGAGCTGGCCACTCGCTTTCCTGATTCGCCGCGACGTGATCAGTTTCTCTTTGATCATGCCAAGGCGACCTACCATGCGGGGGACCATGCCGCAGCGGCCACCGAGTTCGGCCAGTTCATCTCGCAATTCCCCAAATCGACATTTCTGCCGGCCGCGCACTATTTCCGCGCCTGCAGTTGGTTGCTGCAGGAAAAGCGTGACGAAGCCGCCATCGAATTCCTGCAAGCGTACATCAATGGCGCCGATGCCGCGCTTACCACACTGATCGCTGATGCCCTGGCGACATTTGACCGCCCCCATCTGTCGATCCTCTTCTCGCAGGCATCCACCGCATCACTCTCCGATCTCCGTCGCTGCGAACTGATTCGCGAAATTTCCACTCACCTGATCGAACAACAGCGTATGGATGACGCCGTGCTGTTGCTCAGCCGATGTTCCTCTACATCGGTTTCAGCCGATGCCGCCGAAGCACTCCCCGAGGTTGTGCGAGTGGCAGTCGCCGTCCCCCTGACCGGTGAATATCAAAAGTATGGTGAAGAGATTCTGAATGGCGCCATGATCGCCCTCCAGGCACAGCCTTCGTCAGGCAGAAAGATACGGCTCGTTCCTTTCGATACTCAGTCTGATCCGGTGATGGCCGGACGGATCTGCCGCGAACTGGCCGACCTGAAATATGATGCGATCATTGGGCCGCTGACCTCCAATGAAGCGGCTGTCGCCGCCTCCGCCATGAATGACCAGACAATCCCGATCATCATCCCCGCGGCGACCAGCGCCGGTGTGACTCTCCTTGGCGGTTCCGCTTTTCAATTATCGCCGAATGTCGAACTGCAGGGGATCCGGATGGCGGAATATGCCCGACGTACCCTGAATGCGGACACCGCGCTGATCATCACTCCGACTGGATTTGATTATCTGCAGATCGGCCAGGCATTCGCCCAGCGCTTCGAACAACTTGGCGGGGTCATTCTCGGTGTAGAATATTATCGCTCCAGCGATCGGGATTTTGGCCTCTATATCCAGTCGGCGAAAAGACTGATCCTGCGCGGATTCGATGAATCCGCCACTTATCTCGATTCCCGCGGCGATACGATTGAGACCGAGGCTGTCCCCGCTCGGACAGATATCATTTTCCTCCCCGGCCCGACCGATCAACTCCGCCTCTTGCTCCCGCAGATCCGCTTCTACAAACTGGAAGGGACTTTGCTGGGCTCCGATGGCTGGGGGAGTGAAGAGATCTATAGTCTCGGCGCCGATGTTGTTGGCGGTGCATTATTCGCCTCGCCGTTTGTCCTGCAGGGTTCTCGTCAGCCGGAATTCGCACGCACCTATCAAAGTCACTATGGCGAAGTTCCGACTCGTATTGCCGCACTCGGCTACGATGCCGCCAACCTGCTGATACTGACTCTGTCCCAGAACCCTGCCACCCGGCTCGACTGGCTGACCGCCCTGGCGCAGATCTCGGATATCGAGGGCGCGTCAGGCAAGATCAGCTTCGGACAGTATCGCGAAAATGTCGAATTGCCGCTCTATCGGATCGAGGGTGGCAGAGCCATCCCGGTGGTGACCAACCGCGGCGTCGCCGCAGAATCTCCTGTCGATCAGTGACCGGCTCGCAGATAGACCGAGCGCCCGGACGACAGTGAACGTATAAGCTTCAGACCCGGAAAGAAATCTACCATGGACGAAAAGAAGATCGCAATCAGAATGGTCGTCGACGGCAAAGAGCGCGAAGTATCCTTCGAAGAACTCTCCCTGTCGAATAACCTGGCTCTCGAAGCCATCGCCAGACTGATGATCGAAAAGAAACTGTTCGAACCCAAAGACCTGCTTGAAATGATGGAGCGGGTGAAAAAAGAACGCTACCGTCCGGAACCGGGCGCCTGATCTATGAATCTCTCTGCCGACCGACCATCCGAATTCGTGCCCGAAGCAACCCAACCGGAGGGACCTTCTGTCTCCTGGACGATCCATCCGGTGAAGCGCAAGCCATGGCTCTCCGCCATCGTTACCTCGGTCGTGCTCTTGTTCTCGTTCCTTGTCTTTGTGGCGACCGAATCGACCTTTTTCTGCTTTCTGTCGCTGGTCGTGTTGTTCGCCTCGCTGGCCAAATTTTACATGCCGACCAGCTATACGCTGACGGAAAAGGAAGTGATCGTCAAAACGACCACCCAAACGCTCAGGAAAGAATGGTCGCTCTATCGGAGCTACTGGCCGGATAAAAACGGTATCCTGTTATCGCCGTTTGTCGGGCAGTCTCGCCTCGAGAATTTCCGCGGCCTCTATCTGATATTCGGGGAGAACCGGGAAGAGGCAACCGCCTTCGTGAAGAAACGCATCCCGCAGTCAACCGGGGAGCAATCATGAGCTGGCTCGGACAAAGCCCGATCCCCAACGAAGGGAAAGATATCTTTCCCGAGGAAGAACTGGCGATAATCGAAAAGGTCGCGAAGAAAGTGGTAGAGAGAGGGATGACCGTCCCGGCTATCATCTTCCTCGAATCGATCAAACCGCTCAATTTCATCTCCGCCCAGGCGATGATCTTTTTCGAGCCGATCGTCCAGACCGTCTTTAATCTCCGCGACTACGACGCCTTCCGTTCGGCCCTCGAAAAGCGCCCCAGTATCGAACTGCTGATCCAGAAGATCGAAGCCATGGATGCCGCCGCCAGCGTCCGCGAAAAGCGGGTCAAAGCATTCATGAAAGAAGAGCGCAAAAAGTGGAACTGGTACCAGCGATATCTGGGAGTTTTTCTGCCGAAGGTCGTCATTCCTGAGGAAGTCCTCAACCCCCCTCCGACCGAGCCGAAAAAAAACGACGGCCAGTAGGCCGCCGTTTATTTAACCGGTCAGTGATCTCCACATCACTGACTATTTCTTTTGCGCATTCTGCAGGATCGCCAACTGATAGACCTCAATCGATCTCCCCAGCGTATCCGCAAATGGCGACGCGATCTTTTTCAGATAGGCAAGTTCCGCCTCGGCCTGCTTAATATCTCCCATCGCCAGATAGGTCTCGCCGCGGTATTCCCGCGCCTGGGCGAAATCCGGCTTGAGCGTCAACGCCCTGTCATAAGCCGCGAGTGATTTCGGGAGATCCCCCAATTTGCGATAGCAATACCCCAGGTAGTTATGCGCTTCATGCATCGCGGTATCAAGCTCAACCGCTTTGGTGAAATTCTCGACCGCCTTTTCGTACTCTTTGCGCGCCTTGGCATCCGAGGTCGCCCGGTAATTGTAGGCGTACAGCGAATCCCCCTTGATCCCGATTTCGCGCGCTTTGTCGACATGCTTGACGCCGTCGTTATACTCGCTCACCGCCTTCTTCTGATTGTCTGCGGCCTCTTCCTCGGGCGATTTCTCGCCCGAGCCGAGTGCAAAGGCGGTTGAGGAAAGAAGGAATAGTCCTGCCATCAGTGCGATAGGGACCGAGGTGGCGCGAGTAACCACCCCGATCCATCGGGCTAATTGTGCCATTAATGGCGAGCAGTGCTGCATGTTCGTCACAACACCCAACGATGCTAAATGGTTCCGATGAGTCTATGTTAGTGAGTCACTTGATGATAACGAGTTTCCCGATCTGAACCGAACCGTCCGGTGACTCCACCGTCCAGTAATACAGACCGGAGACCACCGCTTGTATGTTTCGATTGATCAGATCCCAGGAATCACGCGTTGAATTGGGGTCCGCTGGGTCGAAATCGTGGCGCAATTCACGCACCAGATCGCCATCGATTGAGTGAATCCGGATAGTACATCGTGGGGGGAGATTGACAAAGTTTATCCGTCGGTCTCGATCAGGAATGCGGTTAGACCCGCGCCCTTCAAACCCCGCATCACGGTAGTGTGCGTCTATGCGATATGGATTTGGGTAGATATAAACGGGTGGCAGAACTGAGTCCGTTTGTCCTTCGTCGCCAAACGGGTAGCAGTGTTTGATACCTGCCATTTTTGAGGTCTCAAGAGCGGGAAGTTCGACTTTGGGCGATCCGAAATCATATGCGGTGACATTGACAAAATAGGGGACAGTCGGTAATAGATTCTCGATAATGCACTCATACTCGTAGTACTTCAGGTTCCCTTCCGCAGTCAGTTCATCCGTGGTAATTGTGTCAAATGGCCCCGGTTTCTGTGCCTCCGGATAAACCCGTCTGATAGGCGTCTGCACCGCCAGTTGATTGACATTGTAGTCATGTGGTGTGAAGTAGAAAAGTGAATCGATCGAGTGTTTCCCTTGGTATGGATTGTGGCGCGTGTATGCCAGGGGATCAAACAGCGAATCATGGCAAGGGTCGTCGCCTGAGCCGTAAAGGCATCGAACCTCCTCAAGTGTCATCGGAATATCCTGTACCTCAAAATCACCATCCGGCGGCACCATCGGGTTCCAAACCCACTTGTCAAAATTCCGCCGGTCATAGCCCGCCAGCAGAGACATTGAACCTTCGCGGTCGTCCCGGCCCAGCCAAATGTGGTAGCCCTCAAAATCAATCAGTCCGGAGAAGATGTCTTTGGTTGTTTCAGAGCGTTGCCCGTTGAAGCGGACGCGGATCGCGTTCAATTGTGGCTCCACCCAGAACTCCGGTGGCGGTGGGGGCTGAACACCACGCCAATCCGCCACACCATCGCCGCGATAGTATGTCGTGTCGGCGCCGCTTATCACCCACTGACCGTCGACCAATACCGAATCAAGGACGCAAACTCTATACTCCCCTGCGTAACCGTCTGAGTCAGTGTCCACACCCGGGTTGTCGAATATCCATTCAGCCCATGTCGCGTTCTTTGCAATGTCGTCAAATGACACGTTTTCGTACCACTTCGAGGGCTGTCCATTGATCAAATTTATCCCATTTGCTGGATCAGTGTGAAATCTCTCCCCAGCGATATAGGCGAAGGCAAGTGAAAGTTGTGCACCTGGAGCGAGGCGGAATGGTCCAAATGACAGCACATAGTAGGCATCGTCACCATTGGCCAGCGAGTCCCTGTACTCCCAGGGCGGAAACATCCACTCTGGATTGTTTGGCCATATGTCGCTCACCATTGCCTGGTCATAGTCCCATTCACCATTGCTCATAAGGTAATACTTGTTCCGATCACCGAGCGGCTCACCAGTGCCACCAGTAAGGAAGTTCCGGAGTGGGCGTTCCGGTGTCGGTTGGCGACGCGGCCCAAAATCATAATTGAGGCCGTAGTTGTTCACCCACCAGTTATAGGCAATTTGCTGTGTTGTCGATGGGAGCTGGAGGAATCGAATCCCTTCCACCGAAGTGGGCGATTTATTTCCCCCCTTTAAGGCAAATCCCCCGTTGATTGGATCGCCGTCATTGTCTACTACCCAGGCAAGCCCGATGGTGTCGATGAATCCACATCCGCGGGCTGACGGATAGGTCCGCAAGAAGCCGCAGATATCGTCCTCCGAGAGCCAATACTCATCGACCTCCCAATCTTGTTGGCCGCAATCCTGGTCTGATTGAATACCCACATACACTCCTTCGATGAAGCTCTCGCCAACATTGGTGATCTTCACGTCAAACAGGACGAAGTCTTCGGCGTATGCCACTGACCATGCGTAAGATCGTTGCTCAATCTCAAGGTTGAGCGGGCGGTGGGGACGATAGTCCAAAAAGTCCAGTCCACTGTTGTTATTGGTAATAGTGTCTACCGACCAGCAGATGAAATCCTCCTCCGAAATGGCGCCAATGAACTCGGGCGCTTCCGGGTCGGAGGTCGAACGATAAACCAACGCATGTTCGGGGAGTCCATCCCAACTGAATTCAAAGCCGAGTTCGTCACGGTCAATGTAGCTAGTAATGGAGACCAGCGTATCACCACCGACAATCCCTCCAACCCACATGCCTGCATCGGCGAGGTACTTAATCCCGGACCATCGTGGATACTCTCCAGCCTCGCCGCGCCAATTGCCAATGATACACTGATTTACGTCGTATTCAAAGACTCCGCCCAACCTACCAGCACCGATCCCCAATCCCAGTTTGCCAATGGAATGTGAGGCATCGCAGTATTCAACCGCCTGAGCGGTGGTCAACGCCTGGTGTCTGAGCGAATCTCTGCCAATTGGAGAAGGCCTGGCGGCGAGCTCTGGGCCGCCGATAGATGCCAGGAAAAAGAGCGATATAAGAATGAATCGCATGGTCCCCCGATTCTTGTATCCCTATATAGATTCACCTTCAGGATACATCTCGATGAGAGACGAGACAACCCATATTTCGTGAAGAGGGTCTCGACTCGCCCGCCGCCAAATGCGGTCTCAGCCCTCACCGGGGACAGCCCCCCCGGGGGGGAACTTTACCCCTCCAGGCCGGTTATCTGTATAGGAATTATTATGTTGGCTGGATTGGCCAGGACGCCTATATTTCGTCCAGTTGACCGGCTGTTCAGTTTTTGCACTGGATGCCGATAGATATAACACGTTCAAGGAGTTAGAGTTGAACCAGGAATGGTTACTCCTGATGGGGGGCGACCCCAATTCGCAGGGCTCGCCACTGTTGATGATCGTCTGGTTTGGGCTGATTTTTCTGGTCATGTATTTCCTCATGATCCGGCCGCAGCGCAAACGCCAGAAAGAACATGAACAACTCCTGAAGGATTTGAAAAAGGGTGACAAAGTCGTCACCAGCGGCGGTCTCTTCGGGACCATCTTCGCTATCGATGAAGAACGCGGACGCATCGTTCTCAAGATCGGGGATGAGACCAAACTGGAGTTTCTCCGGTCATCGATCGCCGGTAAAGTAGACAAGTAGCTTTAAGAAAGTTTTTAGGAGTTAGCGTGGCTGTACGACCGATCGTCACATATGGCGACCCTGTTTTGAGACAAGTTTCTGCGCCGGTCACTGAGATCGACCAGGCGGTCAAAGATTTGGTGTCCGATATGATAGACACCGTGAAAAAAGCTCAGGGTCTTGGTCTGGCGGCGGTACAAATCGGCGTGTTGAAGCGAGTCTTCATTGTCGACCTCTCTGCGGTCGATATCACTGCCAACCTCACTGTTTTCATCAATCCGGAGATCATCGAAGCCACCGGCCAGGTTGAGCTGGAAGAAGGCTGTTTGTCATTTCCGGGGATCTACCAAAAATGTACCCGTCCCGCCAGAGTGCGAGTCCGCGCTCTTGGAGTCGATGGCCAGCCGTTCGAGATGACGGTGGATGGCCTGGCGTCTCGGGCCATTTTGCATGAGTATGATCACCTTGAGGGTAAGCTGTTCATCGATTATATCTCGCCGATAGCCAGGACGCTTTTGAAAGGGCGGCTGAGAAAGCTCGCCGCTGCTTCCTAATCTGACCAGGTTGATTCTCTCTTCCGGTCATTTGCCTCGCATGTCGCCACAGCGATAGCAGGCCGTCCAGTCATGCTCCACCTTCATGAGAATTGTCTACATGGGCACGCCGGAGTTTGCCCGGTTGCCGCTCGCGCATTTGTGTGAGAGCCGGCATACCGTGCTTGCTGTCGTCACCGGTCCGGATAAAACCGCCGGTCGAGGTCACAAGCTGATCCAAACTCCCGTCAAACAGGAAGCCACCCAGCGCGGCATCCCGGTCCTGACCCCTCTCTCCCTCAAAGAGGAAGGGCTGGCCGATGGTTTGCGCCAATTCGAGGCCGACCTGTTTGTAGTGATCGCCTTTCGGATCTTGCCTGCCAGGCTGTTCGCTATCCCGCGGCTTGGCTCGATCAACATCCATGGCTCACTGCTCCCCAGGTACCGTGGCGCCGCCCCCATCAACTGGGCGCTCATTAACGGCGATACCGAAACCGGTCTCTCCAGTTTCTTCCTCAAACGCGAGGTAGACACCGGAAACCTGATCGGACAGGTCAAAACCGCTATCGCCGATGACGACACGTATGATTCTCTGGCCGGGAAAATGAGTGCGATGGCCGGACCGTTCCTGCTCGAAACGCTCGATGCGATCGAAGCCGGACGGACCGACGGTATCCCGCAGAATGATGCCGAGGCAACCACCGCTCCCAAGCTGACTCCTTTCAACTCGATGATCGATTGGGGATTCCCGTCGGTCCATATCCGCAATTTTGTGCGGGGTCTCTGTAGCAAGCCGACTGCCTACAGTTATTTCAGAGGGAAACGTATCAAGATCCTCGAATGCGTTCGCGCAGACGAGCTGGCACAACCCGGACTCCGACCCGGCACCGTCCTGCAGGACAAACGACGACTCGTCGTCGCCTGCGGTCCCGGCGCGGTCGAGATCACCCGGATCGTGCCCGAAGGAAAAGCGGAAATGCCCGGCGCCGCTTTCGTTAATGGTTTTAAGCCTCTCACCGATGAGGTTTTCGGGGAGATCCCGCAAGGGGTGAAGGAGCATGAGTGAAAACTGAAATTCTTATCAATTCGACCGAATACGAAAAACGTCTGGCGATGCTTGAAGATGACAAGCTCGTCGAACTCCAGGTCGAACGACCGGATACCGAACGGATGGTCGGCGACATTTACAAAGCCAAGATCAAAACCGTTCTCCCCGGTATGCAAGCCGCCTTCGTCGATATCGGCATGGAGAAAGCAGCTTACCTGCACTCCTCCGACATCGGCAAAGACTACGGCGGCCGAAGCTACGATTCTGAGGAACTGGATGATGATGACGCTCCCGTGCAGGTGGTCCGCAAGACCCGCCGCGCCGGCATCGAAACCGTCCTCAAGAAAAACCAGGATATCCTGGTACAGGTCATCAAAGAGCCGATCTCAACCAAAGGCCCGCGCGTTGCCACCGAGATTTCCATTCCCGGTCGCTTTCTGGTGTTGGTCCCGGATGATGATCATATCCGCATCTCCAAACGGATCACCGATTGGGGAGAGAAACGTCGCCTCAAAAAAGTGGTCGCGCCGCTTCGCCCCGAAGGGTTCGGGCTGATCGTCCGCACCGAGGCCGAAGGCGTCAACGAGGATGACTTCCGCGCCGATATCAAACGCCTCCAGAAACTCTGGGCCAAGCTGAAGCGCAAAGCCGACACCCTCTCCGCGCCATCTTTGATCCACAAAGAAGCGGACATGATGGTCTCGATGATCCGTGACGTATTCACCGATGATGTCTCCCGCGTGCTGGTGGACAATCGCGATGATTACAAGAAGGTGATCCAGTTCGCACGCCAGGTGGCGCCGCATCTGAAAGACCGCGTCCAGCTGTACAAGGGGAATCAACCGCTGTTTGATATGTACGGACTTGAAGCCGAGATCGACAAGATGCTCTCGCGCAAGGTCTGGATCAAAAAAGGCGCGTACATTGTCATCGACCAGACCGAAGCGATGGTGACTATCGATGTCAACACGGGGCGGTTTGTCGGCGGCAAAGATCAGGAACAGACGATCTATGAGACCAATCTCCAGGCGGCCCGGGAGATCGCGCGGCAGATCCGCCTTCGCGATATCGGCGGCCTGATCGTCTGCGATTTCATCGACATGTACAGCCGTGAAAACCGCCGTCGGCTTTACGAAGAATTCAAGCGAGCCTTTGCGCGTGACCGCGCCAAGCGCGGCATCAACCCGGTCACTGAATTCGGCCTGGTCGAAATGACCCGCGAACGCGTGCGCCCGTCGCATATGCATACTCTCTCCGAGCAGTGCCCGCACTGCGCCGGACTGGGACGGATCGTCTCCAAGGAGAACCTGGCCACCAAGATCGAACGCTGGTTTATCCGCGCAAAAGCGGCGAAGAAATTCGACAAATTCCACCTGATCGTCAACCCGAATCTGGCCGCGACGATCGCCGAAAACGGCGTCAACCGCGTGGAACGACTGATGAAAGCGCACAAGTTTCGGATCAACCTGGTCCGCGATACTACCATGCCGCAGCAGGAATTCCATATCTACAACGCCGATGACAATCTGGAGATCACCGAGCAGTACAAGGAACAAAAACCGGCCTGATACGCTCGCCGATCCACGCCTGAAAAACAAAAGCCGCCTGAAAAGGCGGTTTTTTTGTTGTCTGGGCTATCATCACGCTTGATAGATTAACATTGACAACAAAGTCCGTGTTTGATATCTTGTTTCTATCTCGGGCAATTCCGGCTTCTTAATCACGCACCATGACCATACTATCTGGCCAACACAGAGCATCACTGTCTATTGCCTGAGCGGCCATTTCGCGTTTTTCAGTCAAATCTCATATGGGAAAGGACAGTTTATGTCCAGAGCTCATGCATCTATTATCACTCCATACATGATACGGCTCATCACTCTGGTCGGGGCATGTCTGGTCGCGGTTCTCTTTGTGGGAGTCAGTCAGCCACTTGCCCAGTCGCTCTTTGGCAACGGTGCAGATGGTTCGCATGGATACGGAGGCAACCACACTCTTACAAGAGACATGGACTACGCTGACCTCACGGTATTTGCAGGCGTGACGTTGTACACGAATGGTCACGTCATTCGCGTGAGTGGCACATTGCACAACTATGGGACCATCACCGACTCCTCCTCTGGCGGAAATGGTGGCGCCGGTGGCGCGGGCGGTGCCGGTGGTCATATGTCTGGTGTGACGCTGGTTCCGGGTGCAACAGGTGGTGATGGCTCTCCCGGACTGAATGGAGTTGCCGGTTCCGGAAATGGGGGGGCCGGTGGGGGAGGTGGTGGTGGCGGCGGTCCTGCGCAAGATATCCTTGTGTCCAATATAGCTAATGGGGGCAATGGCGGAATTGGAGGGAAGGGTGGTGATGGGGGTGGAAATGTTCGCATCAATGCCAGAATCCTGGAAAACACAGGTCTCATTCACGCGAACGGTTGCCCTGGCGCTCCAGGCAGCAACGGAGCGAATGGCGAGAAAGTCCATTATTACCTGCCGTTTGCTTACTTCGACATGTGCGGTGGCGGCGGCGGTGGTGGCGGCGGTGGAAGCGGCGGGAACGGCGGGATTGTGCTCATTGTGTACGATTCGCTTATCTCACTTGGCCTAGTTCAGGCAAATCGAGGAGATCCAGCCCCGGGATTCTCGGGTGGAAGTCGACTTGCTCTCTCCGGCACCAAATCCGCTACCGCCACATGGACGCACGGTGGGGACGGTGGTGATGGTGGTGGTTATCAAGGTGAAGTTGGTGCGGGAGGCGACGGTCTGGTCGGATGGGCCGGCGCATCACCAGAATACGAAGCTGGAATGGGAAACTTCGGACTGTATGGCGAGGAAGGCATCGTATCAATCACTTCGTCAGTCACTTGCTACAGCGATTTTGATGGCGACCAATGCGGCTGCTCCATTGAATCATTTGAGTTTGCTGGTGCCTGCGGCGACGGCTATGTCTCTCTGGCTGGCGACAACTGCCCATTGATAGCCAATCCCGATCAGGCTGATGCCAATGGCGATGGCATCGGCGATGCCTGCTGTTGTATCGGCACCTCTGGCAATGCTGATGGAAGTGTGGCCGAGGCCCCGGATCTTTCCGATCTGTCGCTTCTGATCTCTCATCTGACCATGACTCCGCGCCCGATATTACCTTGCCCGATCGAAGCGAATGTCGATGGCTCACCGGCGCAACCGCCGGACCTGACGGATATCTCGTTGTTGATCGCATACCTGTCGATGACTCCGCGGCCGGTATTGCCGAATTGCCCATAAGCAATGTCTGGAAGTTGCTCTGATGTAGAGAGTCAACCATTCGGGTGGCTCTCTTGTACCGTGCGCCCCAAAAATGCAATGGGCCGAAGATTGTTGCTAACAAAACGTTCCTGCCGACGCTCTTGACTATGGTGCCGTCTCGCTTTCTTGGCGGTCACTCAACCAAAGGAGTCGTGCAAATGAGAATATCGCCCTGGCGCTCAGCCTGCCAAACCTTCTGTTTAGTAATTCTGTTGGCGACCGCCAGCATCGCCCAATCCTCTCAAGCTAGGGCACTCTCGGTACCATTCACAATCGACCGACACCGGGTTATCATCCCGGCCTCGGTTAACGGCTCGAAACCTCTCAGACTAATTCTCGATACCGGGCTGCGGTTCGATGGCGTCTATCTGTTTCACCGCGACGCAGTGAATCTTATTGACACTGCTGGCGCTGTGCAGGTTCAGGTCGGCGGGGCAGGGGACGGTGCGCCCTCAACCGCGACTATGATCCAAACCGGCCGCCTGTCGTTTGGCGATGTCGAGATTCGCAATCAGAGCATTATCATTTCCCACAGCGAACATACGCAGTCATTTCCCACCGATGGTATTATTGGGTGGAACTTGTTCGGTCACTACATTGTCGAGATCGACTACGATCGGCAGGTGATCCTGCTGCACGACACGGTCGAGGTGATTTCGGATTCCGGCTGGCAGGTCATTTCGGTCGAAATGAAAAAGGACCTTCCGTTTCTGCAGGTGACTGTCGAGGTGACCGCGGGTGAGCCTGTTCCGATGGTCGTCTATATTGATTTGGCGTCCGAAGAAGCGCTTGAGTTGCTCGTTCGAGATGACCAGAAATTCCGCACACCTGACAGCCTCACCAGCCAGCTACTCGGTGTGGGACTGAGCGGAGAGATCTACGGGGAGTACGGCAGGGTCGGGCACGTCAATTTCGGAGGGTACGATCTTCACCATGTGCGCACGGCCTTTGCACCGGCAAAGACCAGATCGAAGCAAGAGGGGGCTGACGGCATATTTGGCAACGATATGATACGACGGTTTAATGTGATCTTCGATTACCCGCACACGCGGTTGTACATCAAGCCGAACAAATCCTTTGCTGATCCGTTTGAAGCGCCAGCACCGTAGCTGGGTTCGGTCGGATCATAGCCATATCAGCTTCGCCAGGCGCATTGTCGATTGAGAAAAGAAGCGCCGCCTGTAAAAGAGGTGGCGCCGTCTCTGTCCGCAGATCTCGGGTTGATCATCAGCACTCAGGCAGACAAGCATTTCCTGATCTCTCCAGAAACCCCGCTGACCGACGGGTGTTTTATATGGCCGCAATCGGACACTCCCTTAACGCTCCTTCACAAAAATCCCTGAAACTTGTCTGCAATCCGCTCCGTACCTCTACTACCACGAGTCAAAACTCATCAACCACGCCGGGAAAGAAGGTGTCTCATGAAACACAGGGATTCCCTGTCAGGTGACATCGTCACCGTAGAATTGTCCGGCAAACTGATCGCCGGCGACCAACTCACTTCATTCCTCGGGCGCGTGCAGTATTATCTGTCGCTCAACAAGAATCGATTCATAGTCGATCTGCACGATGTCGAGCGAATGAATTCAGCCGGGATCGGTGCGCTGGTGGCGGCTCACACCGCTGCGACCAGGGCGGGAGGGAAGTTCGTCCTGACGAATATCACAAGGGTTGAGGATCTGCTGAATGTCACGCAGTTGATGCGCGTCTTCGAAAGCTACGACTCCCGCGAAGAAGCCGTGACGGCTCTGCAGTAGGGGCCGTCGATTCCTCATGCTGCGCAGGCAAGCATCTATCTTGTCTTCGACCAAAAAAAGCCCACCATAAATGGTGGGCTACGATTCGATTGTCCTCCGTCGCCACGAGCGAAGTCGAGGGGACGGTTACATTAACTACACGTCCAGATTCCGCACGTACTGCGCGTTCTCCTGGATAAACCGACGGCGCGGTTCGATCTCGCTTCCCATCAGCACCGTGAACAGATTCTCCGCTGCCGCTCCCTCTTCGAGCGTCACCTGCAGCAACGTCCGCGCTTCAGGATCCATGGTGGTCTTCCAGAGCTGCTCCGGATTCATTTCACCAAGACCTTTGTAGCGCTGGATAGACACACCGCTCGATGGCATCTGCTTGAGGATCTTCTCCTTTTCAGCATCAGAGTACGCATGGAACTCCTGCTTGCCATGACGGAGACGATAGAGCGGCGGTTGGGCGATATAGACTCGACCAAGATCGACCAGTTCGCGCATATGCCGGAAGAAAAACGTCAGGATCAAAGTCCGGATGTGCGAACCATCGATATCCGCGTCTGTCATGATAATGATCTTGTGATAGCGAACCTTGCTGGCATCGAAATCTTCGCCGATCCCACAGCCGAACGCTGTGATCATGGTCCGGATCTCTTCGTTCGAAAGGATCTTATCCATCCGCGCCTTTTCGACATTGAGGATCTTCCCCTTCAGCGGGAGGATCGCCTGGAAGCGACGGTCGCGCCCCTGCTTCGCGGAACCACCGGCCGAGTCTCCCTCGACGATGTAGATCTCGCACGATTCAGGATCACGCGAGGAGCAGTCGGCCAGTTTGCCGGGGAGTGAGGCGGAGTCGAGCGCCGTTTTCCGGCGGGTCAACTCTTTCGCTTTGCGCGCCGCTTCACGAGCGGTCGCGGCGAGCACCATCTTCTCGACAATCCGTTTGCCGGTCGACGGGTTCTCTTCGAAGAACTCGTTCAGGAATTCATTGGTGACCGATTCGACGATCCCCTTAACTTCTGAGTTGCCGAGTTTGGTTTTGGTCTGACCTTCGAACTGGGGGTCGCGCACGCGAACCGACACAACGCAGGTCAACCCTTCCTTGGAATCATCACCCGTCAACTGGACAGCGTCCTTCTTGAGCAGGTTATTCTTCGTGGCGTAGTTGTTGATCGTCCGGGTCAGCGCGGTGCGGAAACCGGTCAGGTGTGTGCCACCCTCGATCGTGTTGATATTATTCACGTACGAATAGACTGACTCGGAGTAACCGTCGTTATACTGCAACGCGACCTCAACCTCAACATCATCCTTGGCGCGCGTGAAGTGGATCGGCTTGTTGAAAAGCGCTACTTTGTTTTCGTTGAGATACGTGACAAACGCGGATAGCCCGCCTTTGTAGTGATATTCTTCTTCTTTGTTATTCCGATGGTCCTTCAGCTCGATCGTGATCCCCTTGTTGAGGAACGCCAGCTCGCGAAGGCGGGATGAGACGATATCGAATTTGTATTCGACCTTGGAGAATATCTCATCATCGGCCAAAAAGCAGGTCTTCGTGCCGGTCTTTTTGGAGGCGCCGATCTTTTTCGCCTTGTATTCCGGGACACCGCGCTTGAACTCCTGTTTCCAGAGTTCGCCATCGCGCTGTACTTCCACCCAGCACCACTCGGAGAGTGCGTTAACCACCGAAACGCCGACGCCGTGCAGACCGCCGGAAACCTTGTAGGAATCATGGTCGAACTTGCCGCCGGCATGGAGCGTGCACATCACCACTTCGAGAGCGGAAACCTTCTGCTCCGGGTGGATCTCCACCGGGATCCCACGACCATTGTCCGAGACCGTGATCGAATTATCTTTGTTGATCTCGACAATCACGCGATCGCAATAGCCGGCCATCGCTTCGTCGATGGAGTTGTCGACCACCTCGTAGATCATGTGGTGCAAGCCGCGCTGGCTGACATCACCGATATACATGGCGGGGCGACGGCGGACCGCTTCGAGACCCTTCAGGACGGTAATACTTGCGGCATCATACGCGCCGCTTCCATTGCCGCCGTTTTCTGTCTCTCCTGCTTTGCCGGATGCTTTTTTCTTTTTGACGACTTCGTCGAGTTCAGTGGCCATCGCGTCTATTTTCCTCTCTCGCTAGCGACCAGTCGGATCTCTCTGATAACCCGACCGTACGGGTAGCTTCTGATCTGTCGGATGATCGATTCAAGTTCCATTGCCAGATTCTGCCGCCAGGCGGCATCGGGGACCGCAACATACAGCACACCGTCGGCATAGCGAAACGCACTCGCGCGTCGCGCGATCTGTTCGCCGACCAGCTCGGGCCACTTCTGCACCACCATCCATCCGTTGTAGGTGGGGCCAAGGCCCAGCGAACTGATCAGGGCATCGATCGCGCCGGATACCGGTTTAGGCTGCTTTTTCGGACTAACTGACACTGAAACTAGCCTCAAATTCCATATCTCTTATAACCCCGAAAGATAGCAGATGTTAAATCTAAATGCAACAGAAAAAGTCCGCACATCCTATTGTGTTACAGATGGTTAGCGGTGGTTTTTGAGATGTGATGCGGGCCGGAAATTGAGCTTCTCGATTCGCCGCCTCAAACCGCTCCGGGATCGCCGGAGGTTCGGCAATTGACGGCCGGAATAATCCATTTTTGGTGTGATTCGAGCGCAAGAAAAAGCGACGGTGAACTGTGCTCACCGCCGCCTGTGATCAAACTTCCTTGTGCGAAGATCAGCGCTTCGATGCTCTGATCGTTCCCGAACCAGTCACTCGTGTGCTGACATGCTGCGGTTCGTTGACATAGCGAATATCGCCGCTGCCGGAAATATCGCCATCGAGCGAATTCACCGCATAAACGACCGCATCACCCGATCCCGAAATATCGATCTCGACATCCTGTGCGATCAGATCGCGAGTGTCCAGTTCGCCGGAACCACTCAATTCAAGAAAAAGCTGGTCGACTTTGCCCGATGCTTCAAGACTGCCGGAACCGGACATGTGGAACGTAAACTCGTCTGCGTTCAGATTGGTTATCGTGATCTCGCCGGAACCGGAGATATCAACCTCGTCGAGCGATGCTACCGTGATCTCGATCACGCAATTCTCTTTGGTCGAGAACGAGCCATCAGCATCGATCTCCAGCGTTCGGCCGCGAACCTTGGTCTTGATATTGTCCAGGAGATTGTCATCGAAAGTCAGTGTTACTTTCTGCGGCGTGCCGATCACGATATTGATATCGACACCGAGATTTGATTCAATCCGGGTGAACTCTTTGATCGATCGTTCTTCAGTCTCAAGCTTCCCCGAACCCTTTTCAGTGCGGCCCGAAGAGAAGATATTCCAGTCACTGGCTGACACCGGCACTACCAGAGTGAAAACCAGCGCAAAAAGACAAAGAAGGGTAAGAATTCGCGGCATCGCTACCTCGCTTTAACGTGAAACGCTTTGGTTAATACCAGAGGTACGAGCCAAAGCGTTCAGAAGTTGCGCGGCGGATGCAGAAGAGATGACCGTCCGATTTCGGACAGCTATTATTCCGTCGAGCGGGGCGTCACCGATTTCAATTTCGTTCGCCCAGGATGTTTGTGTGATGGAATGAAAAAGTCCGGACCCTCCGGACGACGCATCCGGATCGTGTAGTCCTGGCATCCCTGGCACCGACGGATCTTCCCCAGCGCCTCGCGCTTGATCCTGCGACGTTTCGTATGGGTCGGCGCGTAGACCGGATCTGCGATTATCCGGTGGCCCATGAACGGGTCATTATCGTTGATGAATTTCACCCCGCGGATGACGTTGTTGGTTCCGGGTTCATAGAGCGTGGCGCCGGGACATTCGATAAAGACGTATTCATCGCTGTCGGCCGATTCCACTACGCCATCAAAGATCCCGTCGAGCTCGGTGTTACATTGCCGGCAGATCCAGGTACCGTGGTGTTGGACCAGGTCGCGGTGGCAGTTGATACATTTTTTAGCTTCATCCATGGGTACATCCTGAGGAGATTCATTCGTTTCAACAGGATGAGTGCAAGCGGTCTGCCGGGACGAGAAGGCGAGCTTATCTTGTTGCGGAAGTATCGATTACGGCTATTGGCTGAGAGTCCAACGGCTGGATTTCGGATGAAAATCTTGGGGTTTCCCAATAGTCTGTTGGGTCAGCCCTTAAACAACAGCAGGAGTGAGCAACCGGCCACCGTGAACGGGAGGACGGTCGCAAAAGGGTAGGGGAGAAGTAGCGATGCCAGCAGCGCCAGGATGACCGATGGTATCACGACATACTTGAGCGCGGCAAAAGCCAGCTGCACCAGTTTATAAACAAGCAGAAAGGCCAGGACGGCCGCGACTATGTATGCCGCGAGAAGGCCGTTCGGGCCAAAGTGGGATTCGATGAGAGTACGCAATGGGATATAGGCGGACGAGAGACTTTGCATCGTCGCTGTCACGGCCGCACCCACCGTCGCTATGAAGTCAGTCATGCCCGGCAGTTACCTCTCAGGTTTCTTCAAGTGGTTCGATCGTCAGCGATGACTCCCCAACTCGGGTCAGGCCGATCATCCGCTGCGTCAGAAAATTCTGTGTCGTGATCCACTGGTGCGAGACCTCCAGTATTTTCTGCTGGTCAATCTCAGTCTCCCAGTCCATGATGATCTGGTCGATGCATTTGTCCTCGACCACCACATCATCCATCGTCAGCGTAAACTTGACTTTCATGGCCATCTGCCTCGCTTCCATATCGTTCGCCGACAGAAATGCAAGTGGAGTGCCTTGAATTGGCATGGCCGGGATGGACGTCATGAGGTTATTGCAGGACAAGAGCTTACCGCGAATATTGTGCAGCGATTGCACCGCCCGGAAAGGATTTCATAGCGTGACCCGGAGCCGAAGAGCGAAGGGAGTATGGGGGAATGGCTACAGTCTATTGAGCCGCACAAAAAAACCTGACTCCGCCGGAGCGGAGCCAGGCCCGTTCATATTGCGAATCTGTCCCTGGTGAAACAGTGACTGTTTCACGACACCTTCCTACCGAGAGCAGACCAGTTGAGCCGCCGAATGATAGGTGAGCGTGTGGGGCCGGACTGACCGGGGAGGCTGTCCGGGGGCTGACTCAACTCTGCATGCTTTCGATCCATGCTGCGACCGAATGGGACAGCCGTCCGATCTATGCATGGAAGTTGCCTCTGCTTGTTCTCCATTGGATCTGCCTGGAGGGGATCCGGCAGCATCCTCAGGAAAACTTCCTTTCCATAGGTTTCCTCCTTTACGCGCTTCATGCCACGCAGAACGGCCATGAGGAAGCCAGTGGGGACTGACGCATAGGTTGTACGAGAAAATCCGAATCGTGTGAGGTTCGATTCGTTGCGATGAAGGGGTGATTATTCTACCGGTAAGATATTGCGTATGCTCAATTGTGTCAAGGGGAAAGAGAGGGGTTCACACGCGACCAGGCTATCGTCTCACCCCCTCCCCACCCGCGGTGCGACCAGCGAGACTGCCTTCGTCGCCAGAGGGCGAAGGGCGAGCGAAAGCGCCATCAGCGAATCACACTCATTATTGTCATCCCAGCGCGCCGCGCGAAGTTCATCTTCCAATGACCAGGTTCGTCCGGGACCATCCGGCAACTCCCATCGCTCATACGCCACCAGACCTCGCGCATGCATCAGTTCGACATTGGTCAACAGCTCCGCCTTGACTGTCGGCGTAAAGATCACCCCACTCGGCTTGAAATCATCAAGCTGCTGAAGAATAACATCGCCAAGTCCGGTAGCATCGATCACCAACTCGCCGGGGAATTCCATCTGACGTTGCCGTATTCGCTCAAGAATGATCGGCCAGTCAAGCATCTTGAATCGTTCCAGTTTGATCACGCGCGCCACACCATCGCAAACGCATATCGTGATGCCGACTGTCGCGGTCCGTTTGCGCGCAAGATCCCAGCCGGAAATGAAACGACAACCAGCGAGATCATCGGGAATAGTCAAGGTGTTGAATCGCACAAGCGCGGCATCGATATCTTTCCCCGGTATCACCTCGCCGCCGGAATCAACGAACTGACCCATGATATTTTGCTTGAGGCGGCTGTCGGAAAAGTAGGTGACCCGTTCATCCAGATAAGCGCGCGAGATGTTGCTATTATCCCGGCTGTCGCCGCGCTGGAAATAACCGGGCCGTTTCCCTTCGAATACTTCGTTCGCCCGACGGTACAACCAGTTTTTGCCGTTGGGAGTCGAGACCAGATCGAGCGTCCCTTCGCGGTCGGCCAGTCGCATCATCAGTACTTCTTCGACGACATGCTCAGCATACGGATCAAACGCTACCTCGTCATAAACGACAAAGTCATAATCATTCCCCAGCAGATGGTCGCCGCGATTCTGCGTGGTGCGGGATTCGATCGTCGCGCCATTCGCCAGCGTGATCTGCGGGAATGGAGAATGCAGTACCGACTTGATCAGCGGCTTCATCCTCTCCGAACGGCAGATGAGACGAAGTGCGTGCAACAGCACCAGATCAGCCTGGTTCTGCGTAATCGAAACCACCGCCGCACGATACCGTCCAGCCGAATCAAACCGTCGATTGCGATACCGATAGATCGCATGGTGAAGTAGCTTGACGGCAGAGACAAACGACTTCCCCCACCGATTACCGGTGACCAGAATATTCTCACGTTTGGTTGAATTAGCCAGCCAGAGCCGTTGGCCTTCGTGCAGAGTCACTCCGAGACAATGCTGGGCGAAATACGGAATATCCCGCACCCCATCATGCCAGATATTCGCTTCGACACGCGTCAGATCATCCGGCATGCGCGTTCACGAGCGACAGATTCCTCAATCAAACCGGCCTGGAAGAGTCGAAGCAGATTATCGACGCGCTTTGACTCTATCCCGATCTGGTCGGCGGCCTGATAGGCGAAACTGTTGTCGAACTCAAACCGGCACTTGCAGTCAATTCCCGCCAGCGCCAGTTCGATATTCCCGATCCACTCCAGGAAATTGGCCACCTGTGCCTGCACCGAACGCACCTGGCGCATCACGATATCGAATTTGAAATCCGACCAGGTCGTGGTGGCACCGTACGAATAGCCGAGCAAAAATGGCGCGAGATTGGTCCCGGCGCAGATATCTTCGATCAGCGCGCGATGATTGATAAACCAGCTATTGGTCACCCCGCGCGCGGTTTCCGGCCCGATATAGTCGATCGTCACATTATCCCAGGTGACCGGGTTGTCATCGACCTCGCACTCGCGGATCATGGAGACGGTCGAATCGAAATAGCGATTGATCCGCTCGGTGTACGCATTGTCGGATTCTCCCGCCATTCGCTCCGGTGGCGTGATCTTCACATGCAACCGGCTGTAACCGGCGTTATGTTGCGCCCGCTGAAGATCCCGGATCAACTGCTGCTCGATATAGGCGATAAACGGGATCGGATGCAATATCGACCGCCCGAATGGCTCGCTGATCGTGTTGGTCAGCGCGACATACTTGAAATCTGCACGGTCCAGCGGCAGGGTGACCTCGCCATTGTCGTACAGCAGACGCGGGCCTTGCGAGGTTTGCTCGCCACGCAAATGTATCGCATCGACCGGCACAAACTGGTCGACTCCGGAACCATCGGGAAGGATCGTCAGGAACCCGCCGAATATCCCATCGCGGTAGAGCGAACTGAACAGGTCGGGAAGCATGGTCGCTACCCCCATGCGGTGACCATTGGTCACTTTCAAAATCCGCTCGGACAACTGATCAAGTCTCCGGAGCGGTCGCGATCCGTTCTCGTTATCAACAGTCGGCTGACCATCGGGGGAGAGAATCACGAATTTCCCCGGAGCCGATGAAAGCCGCGCCCAGGTCCAGATGCAGGACGAGATGATCGGAATCTGGTCGGCCAGAAAGCGGTAGAGTTGGCGACGGTACCTTCCGGACTGCAGATCATCGCGGGAGAGGGCGAGCATCCGGTTCAGGTTGTCGGTGGTAAGGGATGGTTTCTGTTTGACGGCGGTGGCCAGGTGAGTGATGGACATTGGATCCTCCTTATATAAAGGGGGAGCCACCCCTGAGCACTAGCAAGTGTAATACGAAGGGAGGAACACATCTATTCGAACTGACTGCCGACTATTCACAATTGACCTGCCGGTGAATGCCCCCTTCATTGACTTCCCCATTCCACTTTCTTATACTTCATACACAACCTTCAACCAGACCAAGAGACTATGAAAACGTTTCTTCTCACCCTCTTTCTCCTCGGAGTTGCCGCGATGGTGCATGCCGATCAACCGACACCGCTCCCCGATTTTGATTCGCTCTGGAATTTCAACAAACCGGCGGAGACCGAAACCGCTTTCCGGGCGATTCTCGCCACCCCCGAAGCTACCAGCGACAAAGCGTATAGCGCGGAACTGATGACCCAGATCGCACGAACACTGGGCCTTCAACAGAAATTCACCGAAGCCCATGCGCTGCTTGATACCGTGAAAGCACTCCTCCCCGAGGCTGGCCCGCGCGCCTATCTTCGCTATCTGCTCGAGCGGGGGAGAGTCTTTAATTCATCGAAACAGACTGAAAGTGCGCTCCCTCTCTTTGTCGAGGCCTGGAATAAGGGAGAGGCCGGAGGATTCGATAATCTGGCGGTCGATGCTGCGCACATGTGTGCGATCGCCGCGCCCCCTGACCAGAAGCTTGCCTGGAATCTCAAAGCGATCGCCCTGGCGGAAAAGTCTGAGGATCCCAAAGCCCGCAAATGGCTCGGCTCACTCTACAACAATATCGGGTGGGACTATTTCGAACAGAAGCAGTATGACCTCGCTCTCGATATGTTCACCAAAGCGGTCGCGTTTCGCGACCTGATGAACCAGCCGACCCAGCTCCGCATCGCCAAATGGTCTGTGGCCAAAACCTACCGCATGCTCGGTAAAATCGAAACCGCGCTGGAGATGCAGCGGCAACTCGAGATCGAATGGCAGGAATCCGGCGAGGATCAGGATGGCTACGTGTTCGAAGAGATCGCCGAGTGTCTGCTTGCGCTGGAGCGCACTGAGGATGCCATCCCGTATTTCGCCAAAGCCTACGAACTTCTCTCCAAAGATGAGTGGTTGGTGCGGGATGAACTCCCACGCCTTGAGCGGATGAAAGAGCTGGGGAGAGTGAAGTAGGGGGGATAGGGGGCGTCAGGTCACACTTCGAAGCAACTCTCACCTATCGCTCATTGATGGTTAATGGTAGCCAGTGGGCTTCGAAGCAGGACCTGACGCAACGTTTTGAACGTCCCGGCTCTCATTCATACCCACTAGTTGTTCCGTCAGGTCTTATCGCTCTCCGAACTTCTCAACGCCAGCTCTGTCTTCACTGGGAAGGCGAGACCTCTGTTGTTCCGTCAGGTCCTAGCGCTCTCCTTACTTCTCAAGGCAGACTGCGTTCTCATAGAGAGCGCGAGACCTGACGGCCCCAATCACCCCCCTTTCCGGACAAACTCAGTTCTGGATACCCCCTTCCACCAGAAAAGAACCCGATATTCTTGTTGGCGAATCTCCCAAAATAGGCGTATATATCCGGTATGGGAGACGCAGTCAAACAGCTCGAAATCGAGATCAAGCTTAAGCTTGAATCGTTCACCGATTACCTCAAACTGATCGGCTACCTTGGACAGATCGAGTCCGAGGATCACCATATCAACGCCTTTTTCGACACCGAGGACCGCCAGCTCGCCCGCGCCGGATGGGCGCTCCGCGTCCGCGCCGAAAACAAACGCGGCCTGGTCACGATCAAGTCGATCCCAACGACCGAGGGAGCCGCGGTGGTTCGCCAGGAGATCGAGGCCGAGATCCCCCGCGGTGTTGCCTACGAGGTCATCGGCCTGCGCGAAAACCTGCTCGATATCCAGATCATGCCGATCGATTATCTCAAGCAGCAATTCCCCAATATGACCCTGGCGAAACTGATCCAGTTCGAAAATGTCCGCCAGAAAAAGCTCTTCCGCATCGGCGGCGACAACTACCTGCTCGAGGTCGACAAAACCATGTACACCGATGGTTCGGTTGATTACGAGCTCGAGGTTGAACTGCACGATATGGAGCGGATCGAGACGGTGGAGGACCACCTGCGCAAACTGTTTGCTTCGCTGGCGATCCCGTTTGAACATCAGACCGAATCCAAATTCGCCCGCGCCCTCAAACGCGCCAAGATCTACTAAGTAAAGCACGACTCCGATTTAACGGCACAACCCCATGGTTCTGCCGTTTTTGTTTGTGCCTCCCCAATGTTGCATCAATCAGTCCTTCGCACTGGCGAAGAAGTGCAGACGAGGACTCTGGCATGAGCGCGAGACCTGACGGCTCTTCTTACCCCCTCACACATCTCTCACCGACTTCAACGCCCGCAATCTCCTGAAAATATCCGTGTACTCCCGCACCACCTGACGTTCCGCTTCCGACAGCGACTCGAGCAAAGGAATGCCAAGACGCATCACTGTCCGGATGATATCCGAATTCGTCCGATCCAGATCGATCGCCAACTGATCCAAACGACTTTTCGTCTCATACGTGATCCGAACCACCAGCACATGTTCGTGTTGATGCTCCGTTCTTGGTGATGCTATATTCTGCGTCTGATCGACGTTGTCCGGCTCGCTGATAATCTGTTTCCCGGCCTGCATGGTTTTGTTCTCCCTCAGTGATAACGTTGATGTGATTTGACCGTCTGGCAGCTCTTGATACTGATCCCGAATTCCGCTCGCAATTTGCGGAGCAGGATACGCCACGGGCGTTTCGGATCGCGCGTGGCGATCAGATGATCGATCTCAGACCGTCGCGTCGACAGGCAGATGAGACATTGCTCGCGTGGCAAACTATTGATCCCGAACCGCTCTTCGACATACGCCCCAAGCAGCTTGATCAGTCGTTTCATGGCGCTTCGATGAACCGTCTCCATCCGCGCGGGCGTAAGCTGCATTGAGTCGGCAATGGCGGACAGATCTTCAAACCGAAGGTAGTACCGTTCGACCAACAGCCGTTCGGCCGGCTCAAGTTTCTCGATCGCCGCGCGAACATGAGCGCTGATCGATTCCGCGCTGTCAGGCTCTGTCGAATCTCCGTCCTGTCTGTCGGACAGCGCCCCGGCACTGTCGGTCGCCCAGTTACGATACGTGATGCGGTGTTTCGCCATACTTCTCCTCCTGGCCGGGCTGCAATCGGCTTCCTAATTCGGTCCGGTCGCCCGACCTGTTGTTTTGGGCAAACAAGTCGGAGCGGGGGCGCCAGACAAGGACATGACTGTCACAAAGATATTGGGGGATAAGGGGATAGCAGTATCACGTGATTCACTTCCGGCGATTCCCGGCGCGAAAACTTCCTGACTGCATGCTTTTTGCGTATACTCGAAGAGAATGATAGGGGCTGAATAACTTGAGCGGCAGAGACGTCCCCGTCTTAATTGAGCGGCAGACGTCCTCGTCTGCCCTTCTTCAGCGGAACGGGCAGAGCAGGAGCTCTGCCGCGCAAATGCAGTAACAAAACCCCGTAGCGCACCATTCATGGTGCGGTTGAGAGGCCGATTGGAACAGCAGCCATATTCTCGCGAAACGATCTACCCGCATCCCGGCGACACCCGCGAATTGTCGATCGACCGCTTCCGCTCAGACAGCGGCAACGACAATTTCCGCACCGTCTTCATGACCTGGGTATCGCTCTCCATTCTGGTGATCCTCTATCCCGGCATATCGCTGGCGGGGATCGGCGAGGATCCCACTATCCTGCTCAAATCGCTCGATTCGTTTATGCTGATGCTCCTCCTGGTCACGACCATCATTTTCCAGTGGGCGATCTTTTCGGTCAATTACCTTTCGGTCCGCACCGAAGGTACCGGGCTTGCGGGTATCGGCTTTACCAAATTCCGCGGGATCTATATTGCGTGGGGAGTTGCGTTTCTGCTGGCGGCAAACCTCTTGTTGGCGGGAGTCGCCTGGGTGTTGGGGCAGATCGGTATGCCGCTCTCCGGCGATGTTATCATGCTGGTCCCGACCGACCCGATAGGCAAAGTTGTCTGGGTGATGGTTTCGATCACGGCCGGTGTCTGCGAAGAGACCGCGTTTCGCGGCTACCTGATGACGCGCCTTCGCCTGGTCGGACGCATGAACTCATGGGTGATCCCGACGATCATTTCGGCGGTCGCGTTCGGCGCCTGTCACGCCTATCAGGGGATGCCCGGCTTTATCGCCATCACAATTTACGGAGCACTTTTTTCGATACTGTATATCCGGACCGGTTCTATCTGGCCGGGGATAATCGCGCACTCACTGCAGGATCTCGGCGCCCTCATCTGGCCACTGACGATTCTGTCATCAGATAATCGTCTGCCTCAATGTATGCGAGGAGGCGGGCAACCTTTACCTGTCATCCCAAGCCTTGCCCGGCAGTGCCCTGACACTTTGCGCGGCCGACGTCCGCGTCTGCCCGTTCACGTCAAGGCGTGGCGCTCCCCATCGCCTACGAGCGACATTTCTTAGATCAAGTTGAAAGCCTACCTCACCAGCACCATTTTCTTCGTCGAACTGAATTTCCCCGCTTCAAGACGATAGAAGTAGATTCCAGTACTGACTCCGTTACCGTTCGCGTCGCGGCCATCCCACGTCACCCGATGTTCCCCCGCCGACAGCATCCCATCAACCAGTCGCGTCACTTCCTGTCCCAACAGATTGTACACTGTCAATCGAACCGATGCGCGACTCGGCAACGTGAACGATATCTCAGTCGAGGGATTAAACGGATTCGGATAATTCTGCTTCAGCGCAAATTCCGATGGCAACCGCGGATCATCATCCTCGACATCGGTCGGCAGATAGAGATAAACATTCCCCCAGATCGCCGCGCCGGTCGCGCGCGGATCAACCCAGGTTGCCCAGAGCCGTCCATGCGAGGCCGCCATCGATGGCGCGCTCATATACTCCGGCGTCGTCACCGAAAACGGCAGACTGGCGGCCAGCGGCGCATACAGATTACTGTAAATTCGATATCGTAGTTGACTGCTCCCACTGCGGCGGTCGAGCCATCCGGTCGTAACATACCCCTGTTCATCGAAATCAACCGTCGGCTGACTTGGATTCGCGGCAATATTATCCGAAACCAATGTTGCTACCTGAAGTATCGCGCTCGCGCGGCTGATGATTGTCAGGTAAAGCTCCTTGGTTGCCAGTCCCGAAGTAGTCCAGAGCAATCCGATAGCGCCGGAGTCGTTGATTGCCGCCGCCATCTCATCGATATTCGCACCACCCACAGTCGATGTATAGCCAAATGTCCCACCGGCGGTTTTGTCGGCATTGTACCATGCACCACGAACGCGCGGCGTCGTGCGGCCATTGTCGAGCCAGCAAACATAAAACCGATTCTGTGCATCCCGCCCGACATGCAGTTTGACTATCTGACTATCCGATGCCGATGTTGATATCAAAAACTCCGCGCCATCGATCTGTCCAGTGGAAGTCAGCCATCGGCCATAGACCTGCGGCGATGAACCGCGGCTATCAATCCAGGCAACCAGGCCGCGACCGTTTTTCGCCAGTGCGGCGCGCGGCATCGTTTTTCCATCGCCGAGAGTTGAGTCAGATATCGTGAACTCATCCGATTTTGGGATACCATAGTCAGACAGATATCGCGCGAACACCCGCTGCCCCGGCACACCTGAGATCGCGCGCCCATCCACCCAAACAGCGATATTCACCGTGTCGCCATCCGCCGCGGAGGGTTCCGACTGGAGATTTGCGCCGGAGTCACCATTCAATTTGCGATTTGGTCCGACCGGAGTCGCAGTATGCGCGACCAGTTGCGCGAAAATATCGCCGCCATCGTTCCGTCGATCCGCAAAAACCACCAGATCGTACCAATCGGTGACCGAAACCACCGAGGGTGAACTTGCCGGCGCTCCTTGCGTATCGTCATTCAGCGTGCGCGGCGAAACCATCAACTGCCCACCGAGAGAATCAAACTGATGAAAAAAGATATCTGCATCATCGGCGCTGAATTCGGTCCAGCCTATCCCAAAACGATTCGCCGAGAAGAACTCCACCGCGGGAGACCAACGCTGTCCAACCGATGGGCTATACAGATCGAGAATCCCGGTCAACGGAAGCAGACTGGTGGAGTACCGTCGCGCGACAATCGCGATCTCAGCACCATAACTTCCCCATCCGGCCAGCAGTTGACCATTCGGCGTGACTGTCAGATCAAGATCCCAGGCGGCGATAGCACCATCCCCCGCCGAAGCCATCACATTGCTCCCAGTCAAACCGGTAGTCGGGTTGAATGTCTGAAGGTAAACTTCCTGACCATCGCGAAGGTCGATCCACCCGATCGTGTAATGTCCGGTGGCCGAATATCCGATCTGCGGAGTAAATTGCAGCGAATCAGCCGCGGAAGGTGGGACGATCGTAAACTCAGCGGCAACAGCGGTTCCTGCGCCGGTATATTGTCGCACATACAGATCAGCATCGACCGACCGGTAATCTTCCCACGCGATCAGGTAGCCGGAATTCGGCTGGACCGCAACCTCAGGCGCCCAATGCGCATTGCTGGCAGCGTCAGAATTGACAATCGTTGGCGAGATAACCGAAACACCAGTATTCGAGTATATCCGCATCTGAATTGTGTTACCGCTGATATCGTAATTCTCCCAGACGACCACGAGTCGGCCATCGGGGTAGATATCAACATCATACAGTCCGGCGAATGCACCATTGGTCGTATCGTTGACCAGAAACGGTGCCAGATCAACTGCCAGCGCGCTGGTGTAGCGCGCACCATAAAGCAATCCATTGGTGCGGTCGCGATAGAAAAGAAAAACGCGCCCCGATGTATCCACCGCTATTTTCGGATCAACTATCTCTGCGCCGACTGTCGACCCGATCATCATCTGATTCGCGCCGGAGAGCGAACCAAGAGAATCAACTAACTGCAGGAATATCTTTTTCGCCCCATCCCGTTCATCCTGCCAGACCGTCACCCACTGACCGTTTTTCATTTTGGCCACTGAGACAACATCCTGGGTAAAATGAGCAGGAGAGCCGATCTCGGAGATCCGAAGGTCAACGGCCGCAGGAGAGACGAGACTGGACTGTCCGATTGCGGTAAGGGTGGCGCGACTGTCCGGATTCGGGACAGTGACCTGTTCCTGATGTTGCCTCGCTCGTTCTGCCGAGGAAAGCGCGGCCTGTGTAACCGAGGGTATAACCAGAAAGAAGAGGATCAGATTTCTCAATAGAAACATTGACCACCACACCTTTTGCGCTTGGATAATTGTCGTAGGGCAATTGCCCCGCTCCGGGCTCCCCGAGGTTTGGCACCGAAGCCGTAACTTATTGTGAGGGCATCACATAATAGGCTCCAGAACCGAATCGAGCAAGCTAATAATAGTATCGGCATTGCGGGAGTAAGTTGCAGCGCAATTACTTGGACCCACCTAATTGAATGCCGCGCAAATCTTTGGCGCAACTTTGGCCCCGCCCAGTCGTACTCTAAGCTAAAGGATAACAGGCGGCTTGCATTGGCGGCCGCTGGGAAAGTCGATTTGAAACTATGTCGCTGACGGAAAATGTACCATCCTCCGGACTTGAGCACCCCTGGGATAGCGGGTCCGGTGATGGAAGAAAAGGATAGTCCAGGCATACTATGAGCATGCGTATTCAAAATCGAGTTGCAGGACAGGGAGTGATTCTGGTTCTCCTCTTCGCGCTGGTGACGCCGGTCGCGATCTGGGCACAACCCGCTCCACCGCCGACCCCTTCATTTGAGGAACGCGCGCGCAAGAAAACCACACTCGACCGCGAATCGAAAGAGGTCGCGGATGAATACGCCGATATCCTGGTTGAACTCAATTCGCTGATCGCCGACTATCGCGAATATCTCTCGGAATCAGATTCCAAAACGATCACCAAATATCTCGCCAAACTGGATAATCTCAATGACAATCTCGATCGTCGTCTGTATGTGAAAGATCGCGACCAGTTGGTGATCGATCTGACCGCGCATGTCGAGGATCTGGAGAAGATCGAGCAGTACATAGAAGAATCTGAGGAGATCTTCCCGATTCGCATTCTCAAACTGGTCAGCAGTTTGGGGCGTGATTTCTCCAACATCAATGATCTGTTGCAGGATGATCTGGTAGAGCGCCTGGCCGAGGTGCGAGCCAACCAGAGAGATCTCCAGGCCACGATCGACGAATTACTCGATGGAATGATGGGGGAAGAACGCGGCGGCCACCCCGTTATTGTCACTATCCCGAGAATCAATGAAAAGGCGATCCAGGAGATGCAGGAGCAGGCCGAGGCGATGGCGGATCAGGCGGCCAAACTGGCCGAAAAATCAGCCAAGGCGAAATCCAAATCCTCCGGCAAAACCAATGAGTCTCCGATCATTATCGATCTTTCGGATTTCGATGAAAGCGATTTTGTCTGGGCCGGCTCTGGTACCTCCAAAGAGATCGAGGATACCCTTCAGGTCACCAACCCGCGCCTGCCGATCAGGATCAATAATCAACTGGGCGCCGTGACTGTATCGGGCACGACCTCCAAACAGATCATTGCCAAACTGACCGCCGAGATCTCCGCCGACTCCCGTTCGCAGGAGAAAAAGCTCCTTTCCGAGATCGAATTGAAACTGGAATCCGTTCCCGGCGGCTATGCCATTACCGCCACCGCCCCCCGACAGGGAAGAATCAACAACGACTGCCGCATCATCAGCAATTCACTCGAAGTCTTTCTGCCGTCGAGCAACCCGGTCGTGGTGAACAGCTCCTTTGGCTCGGTGACAGTTGCCGACCTGAACAGCGGTGTAGAGATAGAGGCCAATTACGCGCCGGTCGAGGTTGATGGTGTCAAGGGAGGCGTGACAGTCTCCAACAATATGGGGCAGATCGAACTGATGAACTGCAGCGGGCCGATCCGGGTGAAAAACGGATACGCGCCGATCGTGCTCGAGGCATGTACCGGCCAGCTCAGTATTGAAAATTCCTATAGCGAAGTTGGCCTCGATGGTTGCTCCGGTGAAACGGTCGTGCGCAACTCGGGCGTCGTGAAAATCACCGACCATACCGGCAATGTGCGCATCAGCAACTCGTTCGGTCCGATCGATGTCGATGGTCTCGCCGGAAATCTGATCGCGGCTAACCAATTCCAGCCCCTCTCCGTTCGTGATATCAAGGGGACGGTCTCGGTCGAGAATGCCAACTCCAATATCGATCTCGCCAATATCAGCGGCCAACTGACCGCCACCAATAAATTCGGTTTGATCCAGGCCGAGGATCTGGCCGGTCCCGTCCATCTCAACAATCAGAACGGCAATATCTATCTTGAGATGGATGACCGCTTTAAGGGGAGCTCGTGGGTGCAGACCAGCTTTGGCAATGTTGAACTCATTATTTCCGAAAGATCGAATTTCTGGGTGAAGGCCAAAACCACCTTTGGCGAGATAGTCAGTGACATTCCATTCAAACTCGATGATTTCGGCACGGGCAAGTCAGGCTCCTTCAAACTTGGTCGGGCGAGCGATTCGCTCACGATCAACGGCCAAAACACCACCATTACCATCAGCGGCTCGAAATAACTCTTCTGATCGATACAATACCATAAAGAAACAGCCGGTCTTGCGACCGGCTGTTTTGATATCTGCCGTGAGGGGAGAGGTTAACTCAGGCGACCGGCTCTTTGGTCATCGTGGTCTCGAGCTTCTCAAGTTGCTTTTTCAGCTTGGCCTCGATATCCAGAATGTACGTTTCCGCGTGATAGACCGTCGTGTCGAAACTGGCCAGATTCTTGAGCTCTTCCATCACCGAACTGATCGTATTGACGCCGTTGGTGATGATCCCCATTGCCGATCGAAGTTGCCCGGTCTGGTCCTGGATCGTCCCTTTGTTGATCGCGTACTCGATCAACTGTGCCCGCCCGAGAATAGTGGCGGTCGCGTTATTCATGTAATGATTGAATGTCGCCGTGATCGTCTTGAGTGATTCCAGCGCCAGCTTTTTCATCTGGTCGCGGGCGATCTGCTGCTGCATCAGCCGATTTTCGCGAAGCAAGTTCTCAGTCGTGATATACTGCTCGAACAGCAGACGGTTGGCCTCGAACAGAAGTTCGTCGGTCGAGCCGATCTCGATTTCCAGGAATTTCGCCTCGGCTATCGTCCGGGTCGGCAACTGCTCTTCGATCCGGTTGAGCGCATCAGTCGTAAAGCCGAGCGAGGCCCGCACCGTATCTTTATTTTCATGCGCAAATGTCAGTTCTTTCGGACGTCCCTCGGCGATCGCAAATCGCGAGATCAAATTGGCAAGGTTGACCGCCTGGCTCAGGCCTATCTCGCTCCGGTTGGCAGAATCAGGCGGGAATACCAGGTGGTGCATCCCGACCGCTTCGCAGATCTTGACCGGAATATTCCACTGTTCCAGCAGGAATTTCCCGACTCGGGCATGGTTGGTCCCCCAGAGCTGCTCTTCCAGCTCGACCAGATTCTCACCCTGCTGAACCTGCTGCCAGATCTGACGGTACTTTTCGGGGAAAGAGTTTTCGAGTACCAGGATACCTATGTCATGCAACAGGCCGGCGACAAACGCTTCTTCGGATGGCTTTTTCCCGAGCGCCTCATAGATCATCCGGGAGCCGATCGCCACCTCCAACGAGTGACGCCAGAAGCGTGTCCGATTGATCTGCGTTTTCCAGTCTCCCACCAGCTTGTAGACCGAGGATGAGAGGGTCAGCGCAGTGACTGTCCGCATCCCGAGGGTGACCACCGCCTGGGTGACGGTAGAGATATTCCGGCCAGCGCCGTAATAGGGAGAATTGGCGATACGCAATACCTTGGCAGTCATCGCCGGGTCGCGCATCAATACTTTGGCCAGTTCCTGCGAAGAACTGTCCTCTTCGCGCGTCACCCGAAGGACCTCCGCAAGCGTCTGCGGGAGCGAGGTCAACTCCTTGTGGTCGCTCAGGATCTTGGCAAAAATGTCTGTTTGCATAGCCATAGGTCGGTACTGGATATATCGGCCATTTGGCCAACTAATTAAGTCTTCCTTCCACTGTGACGGGGGGATACGGGGAGATTTCCCAAAAGAAAGAGGGGCACCTGTGGTGCCCCTTCTTGAAACTGCCTAGTAGCAGACCGGCAAGGATTGGGTGAACCCCAATAAATAGGCTATGATCATAGAAAGGTCAGTCAGGTCAACCAGGCCGTTGCAGTTGACATCCCCCGGCGGATAGTTGATCGGGGGGCCGACCGCGAAGCTGACCGGAATATCCGCCTGTGGCGTGATCACCCCGAACATCGAAGTGGCATTCTGCACCTGCACGGCGCTGGTGTAGATCCCTTCAGGCAGGGTCAGAGCATCGGCGGTCACATGAACCGTAACCGGGGTGGTCAAACTCCCTGTCGGTAATCCAAGCAATTTCACCCATGGATCGACCGCTGAGAGATCAAAACTGATCGCCCCACCGCTCGAGCTGAACGTAACCGACAGCGTATCTCTGGACGGCTTTCCGGCGGCAGAGCTGAATGCCAGACTGGTCACCGAAACTTCCAGGGTATCCGGCGGGAACTGATACTCGTAGTAGACGATCGTCGGTACTACCAGATCGCCACCGCGGGAAATACAGATCCGTCGAAACTCATCGATCTGATTTTCAACGAGCATCAAATCGGCGCCGGTTGAGCCAGGGGTCACCCGACCAAATTCGATCCAGAATAGATCCTGCGCTCCCGCGAGAATGTCATTCTCAGTATATTTTGCGAATCCCGCGTTCGGGAGGGTCCGATCTGAATTCCAATAATGAATGACGCCAAAACCCTGATTTGCTTTGTAGAAGTTACCGGAAATATATCTGAACCCGCCGTTACTACCTGGCATCATCCCAAGAAAAACGCAATAACCGGCTGCCCCGGGCAGCAAATTCCCCTTTATGGCCATTCTAACGGAATTGATGCCGTCGGGCACCGAGGTCAGTCGCGGAATAAACAGGGTGTCATCGGATGATGGCGCGAAGCTGTATGTCTGCGATGGCGAACAATCGTATACTCCGTTCGGGTATGTTATGAACAGGTTTTCGACTATTCTGACAACGTCACCGTGGGCAACCCCGGCGCGATCGTCCATGTCCATCTGCCAGTTCCAGGGTGCTCCTCCAAAGTACAGGTAATCGAGGAGATAGGAGATGTCGCCGATGTCAATGGTCGAACCGCCGTTGGCATTCCCGCACTCCTGAGCTTCGACCGGAACGACAAAGAGGAGAATGAGTAATGCGGCGAACATAACTCTGTGTAGATACATGATCCGCCCCTTTCCTGTGTTATTTCGCAACCAGAAAGCCAAACCCCCGCGAACAGAATGCTCCCGGTAGCGTGGCATTTATCTTCTATCTATAAATTAAATAACGTGACTGAGAATAGCCTGAATTACAGGAATAAAATAGAACACAATATCCATGATGTCAAGGGGAAAAGGAGGAAGCTGGTCAACGGTCAACGGGTCTGTTTGCCGATAAGACGCTCCAGGCGCGTGCGAATCCGCTCTTTCTCCGTTGGACCATACGGACATCGCTGTTGTGCGAGTCTGGCAAATTCTATCGCCTTTGCGATATCTTTCTCCCGATGCTCATAATAGACCGCCAGTTCGATCGAGGCGCGGTACCCCTCGCGACTATCCGCAACCGACAGCTCCTGCCAGATCGACACCGCCTGTTCCCAATCTCCCGAGCGCTTGAGCGCCGAAGCATGGAACAGCCGTATCTCCGGAGTCATGTCGCCGACAGACTCATCCGCTATCCGTTTGCACAAACTGAGGACCTGAGGCGTACGGTTGCGACGACGGTATACTCGCGACAGCGAATAAAGATCATCGGTCTGATCCAGCACTCCCCCTTCAGTCGCAAATGCCGAGGCAACATGCGCCAACAGAAAATGAAGACTGACTATATCGTGACGGTTATGTGTCAGCACATCTCCCATCTTGTCGAGCTGCTCTGATGCCAGCCATTCGAAATAGACCGACGGAACCAGATAGCCGGGGATATCATCCTGGCGGTGAAACTCGAACAGCCGACGCTCCACATGCGTCAGGTTGCACTCTTTCAACCGTCGTTTGAATAATCTTCGCGCCGAATGCAACAGGTCGATATGTTCGCCATAGATCACTTCGCCCAACCCGGTTGACGATCAGCCGGTCGCACCACCGGGATATCAAATGCCGCTCCGTTGTATGTGACGAGGCATTTCTCGGCCCAAACTCGGCCTGTAATACCTCAACGTCTCGCCGCTTGGTCGAGTAATCCGGGATAAGTGCTGCCGCACCTCAAATCCTCCTCGACCACCGATCCACAGCCGATCAAAAACGGCACGATCCCGACACCGCCCAGCCCGGTTGTTTCAGTAGCAAGTAGAGTACCCGGCTGAGATCGATCTCCATCCCGTTCGAGCGCGGTAAATGATGAATGCGGATGCGCGGGGGAGACCAGCGTGGAATCAAGCGACACCAGCCCATGCCGGTAATCTATCGGAAAAAAGCGTCACCAGTACAAACTGTCCGGCGGCATGTTCCACCAGTTCGCCGCCGAGCGACTGGGCCATGCGGCCGTAACGCTCGGGGATATCACGCGACTGCCTCTTCTTCGCCGATCTTACTTCGGCGGGGAGAGATCACGTCGCTTGACACTCTCTCTTCTCATTGAGACTTCGGGGCTTGTCCATGGCTGACTGGCTCCGATCGCGGATTGTACTTTGAGGCGGGTAAAGCGGTCGGTTTCGCCACGCGAGGAATGGAAGCGGAAATCACACACATCAGCCGTGTCGGCAGTGACGATCGCCACTGCGGCGGGCCCGACGGAAGCATCTTGATTTGTCTGTGGCAACAAGGTATGTAACTGCCATATCTTTTTCATCGATCCCAAGATCTGGCAGTACAATCCCGGTTGGCGATTGGTGGACTCCATTCAGATCAATGATCGCCTGCAACACGGTTGCGGTATCAAGCATCGACAGACGCCGCCGCCGCGAGTCACCGCCCCCACTTAAACGAATCCCCCAGCAAGCCGTTAAGTCGCGGTATCGCCTGCTGCAACTTGAGCTGTCCGGACGCACGACTGTTGCCGTTTGCGCACCAGCATGATGCATCTTCCAGCGCCATCATGATCGCATCAGCCCGCACGAATGTCGCCGATCCGCCCGAGCGACCGATCGCACTGCTCGCGGACCTGCCACCACGGGTGTTGCGTTACGCCTAATAATCCCATTAATGCTGAGGTATCCTTGACTTATCACCCAGCGCCCGCGACCCGTTCCACCACCAACCCCTTTATTAAATCCGGAGCGCTCTGAGCAAATAGGGACCGCTGGCAACTGATCTTTTCAGGATATTGATGATCGCCAGTCGTTCCCGTGGTGATTTCGTCTCCAGCTTACCTACAATTATCGGGACAGCATCCGCCCCCAACGCGGCGATAGAGTCTTCCACTCGGCTTGACCATCGGTTTGAAACTTCACCCTCACCTGAGGATGCGATCACAAACAGCGAGTCGATCTTCTTCTCCAGCAACCCTGCCCGAGAGCCGTTCCCGCTAACAAGAGTAGCACGGCGGGCGTCAGAATCGGTATCACTTTCTTCATGGTTGGTCGCCTCCGTGCTGTCCTTGGGATACAACTCGATATCCATGCCGCCCCCCAACCGGAATCTGGCTTCCAGTAGAGTTCTCTTTCCCATTGCCGGTATACGGAAGCGCCACCCAGATCGATAAACAGCCTGATCGACCAAAATCCCGTCGGCTATCCCCAAACCCATGCGTATTCTTCGGGTTCTTGATGAAATACCGGTCGTCCCCCCTTCATTGCTCGATCTGTATTCCCGCACCATTGCCGATCTGCCCTGCGAAAGATCACGCCGTGTAGGTGTCATTCCGTGACGATCAGCATGATCCGCACGAATAATCACCATGGCCGCAGCCATGCATCAGCCCTGCCAAAATAAACATCATGACTGTGTCATCCACCTCCAGATGCCCAGGGTCAACCTTGTCGCCGCCCCTGCGCATACTGATATGACTGGTATTGTCGTTGCGGAGGAATCATACAACATCCCGAGCGACCACCAATAGCTGGTCCCCTGGCGCGAAAAATATCTGAGTAGTAATTGTCGTTTCCCTTTCAGAATCGACCAGGAAACCAGGCCGCCCGGAGATCCAAGAAAGAAGGCCGTAGCCGAATCCCCGCGTACATCGAGAGAGGTAATAATCGTCATGCCGAAGTACATCTTTGTATTTGTTCGCCGGCATAGTACGAATCTGATCCCCTCAAATCATACAGCGTCCCGATCCCCTTTGATGAACCCGAACCCTGGGCATGCAGCGCAGAAATTGTAGATATGGCGCCCCGCCTCATCGATGACGATCCCCATTCCGTACGTTCTGCTCCCTGCACATGCGTGTCGCCATCATGCCGGCTTGCCCAAGGGCCGCATCATAGAGATTAGGCTCGCCGAAGAAAGCCTGAACCAACTCCAAATGACTTGCGGAATACCGGTCATCTCCCGCCGAAATCAAGCACAGCCCGACAGAAAAACAGCTGACGCGATCGCGAAATCCGACTTGGCGTTGTACTGGTCATTCCGGCAAGATCGATAATGATCTACCGGATGCGGATTGGACGGTCGTTCGACAGATTTACAAATATCCTGTCCCCGCCGATATCGAGAATGAAAGTGAAATCGCCGGTGTAGACATCGCCCTGCGCCCGCCCACACCGCCACCCCGCTTGTTTGCCCAGATATTTGTGTGTTTGTTTTGTCTGAATAGCCGACCGAATTAGCAGCTTATCGCGAGCCGTCCCGCCCGAATCAGCGATCTGCCTGAGCATCGTCAACCCGGCATGATCTCCCGAAGGTAACCTTCGGCCGCGAGAATCGGGTCGAGATGGATCTCGGCGCCGAAACGTTTCAACAGCGTGTCGGAAGATTTATGTTTCTCTTCCGCTTTCTC